>JAKAVX010000012.1 GCA_021827465.1 Deltaproteobacteria bacterium
CGCGTCACCTGGTTCTTCATCAGCGCCGCGAGCGCCATCGCCATCGCGAGGTAAGTCTTTCCGGTGCCGGCGGGACCGATGCCGAAAACGATGTCGTGGTTGCGGATCGCGTCGATATAGAGCTTCTGATGGATGCTCTTGGGGGCGATTACGCGCTTGTGCGCGGACACGTAAACCGTGTCGAGAAAGATGTCCTTGAGTTCGGCGTTGCGATCGCCGCGCAGGATGCGGATGCCATACTCGACGTCGCTCGCGTAGATCGAGTAGCCGTGCTTGAGCAGCTCGTACAGTTCGCCGAGCAGCTTTCCCGCGAGCGCCTGTTCCGCGTCGCCGCCGCTGATACGGATCGAGGTTCCGGTGACCGCGATTCGCACTCCGAGAGCCTGCTCGATCGTGCGCACATGGGCGTCATGCTGGCCAAGCAGGTCTGTGAACAGACGATGGTCGTCGAAATGTAACTCGAGAGAATCTTCGGTAGCTAACTGAGAAATACTCTTCCTGGACCTCGCTCTAAAGGTTCTTCAAAGCGCCTCGGACACCTCGTGCAACCGGTCAGATCCTAACTCTTTTCGGCCTCTCTTTTAAAGCCGAATCGCGCCGGTTCCGCGGCGCAACCCGAGGTGACCATCGGCCTTAACAAGAACGTAATCATCCCCGCGGCGGTTGTCAGCCGAAGAGCCATTCGACCGGCTTCATCCGAGCGCGGCGGCGACCCGTTCCAGCGCCTCGTCGAGCTTCGAGGGATCCTTTCCGCCGGCCTGCGCAAAATCGGGGCGTCCGCCGCCCGAACCGCCGACAATCGGCGCGATTTGCTTGATAATATCGCCCGCTTTGATGCGCGCGGTCAGGTCGGGAGTGACCGCGACCAGGATGGCGACCTTGTCGTCGCCGAGCACGGAGCCGAGCGCGACCACGCACGAACGATGTTTCTGGCGGAGCCGATCGGCGACTTCGCGCAGCGCGCGCGCCTCGACCCCCTCGACCTTTCGGGTGACGAGCGTGATACCCCCGACTTCGCGGACATTCTCCTCCGCACCGGCCGCGCCGGCGCCCGTGGCGAGCTTCTGTTCGAGCGCGCGAAGCTTCTTCTCCAGTTCCTTTTCGCGGGCGAGCAGCTTTTCGAGCCGCTCCAGCGCCTGCGCGTCGCGGGCGCCCAGATGGCTTCCGATTTCCTCGAGAATCTTCTCGCGCCGGCGGATTGCTTCGACCGCGCCCTGCCCGGTCACGGCCTCTATTCGGCGCACGCCGGCTGCGACGCCCGATTCGGCTTCGAGTTTGAAGAAGCCGACGTCGCCGGTGCGATTCGCGTGCGTACCGCCGCACAGCTCGATCGAGAAATCGCCCATCCGGACCACGCGCACGCGGTCGCCGTACTTGTCGCCGAAGAAGGCCAGCGCGCCCGCCTTTATCGCGTCGTCGTAGGCCATCTCCTCGGTCCTGACTTCGGCGTTCTCGCGGATACGCGCGTTGATTTCCTCCTCGATCGTTTCGAGGTCGCCCGCGCCAACCGGTCCCTGATGGGCGAAGTCGAAGCGGAGCCGATCGGGCGCGACGAGCGAGCCCGCCTGATGCACTCCGGAGCCGAGCAGGTCGCGGAGCGCGTAGTGCAGGATATGGGTCGCCGAATGATTCAGCATCGCGGCGTCGCGCCGTGCGCGATCGACCTTGAGCGTGACGCGCTGACCGCGCTCGAACTCAAGGCGATCGCCGCGCAGCAGCTTGCCGACGTGGATTATTGCGCCGTTGCCCTTTCGGGTGTCGAGCACTTCGAGAATCGCGCCCGATTCGGACTCGATAACGCCGCGGTCGCCGACCTGTCCGCCGCCCTCGGGATAGAAAGGAGTTTCCGCGACGACCACGGCGACGGAGCCGCCCTCGCCGCCGAGCGCCAGGACTTCGGATTGGCCTTCGTATTCGTGGTAGCCGACGAAGCGCGACGCGACCGCCGGGCCAAGCTGGATTTCCGGCGCGACCGCTTCTTCCTTGCGAGCGGCGCGGGCGCGCTCGCGTTGCTCGTCCATCAGGCGGTCGAACTCGGCCACGTCAACGTCGATACCGTCGTTGCGCAGCACGTCCTCGGTCAGATCGAGCGGAAAGCCGTAGGTATCATAGAGCTTGAAAGCGACTTCGCCGGGGAGCGTATGGCCGCCGCTTTGTTTTAGGCGCGCGCGCTCCTGGTCGATCAGTTCCAGCCCGCGGTCCAGCGTCTCGCCGAAACGGGTCTCTTCCTGCGTGATTACGTCGGCGATTCGCGCAGCGCGCTCGCGGATTTCCGAATACGCGTCGCCCATCGCCTCGATAACGCCCTCGTTGACGCCGGCGAGGAACGGGCGATGAATCCCGAGATAACGGCCGTGGCGCGCGGCGCGGCGAATTATCCGTCGCAGCACATACTCGCGGTCGGTGTTGCCGGGATTGACTCCCTCGGCGACGAGGAAGGTCATCGTGCGCGCATGGTCGGCGATCGCGCGGAAAGAGACGTCGGATTCTGCGCTGGCGGCGTAGCGCGCGCCGTCGCCATGCTTGCGCGCGGCTTCCTCGATTCTCCGGATAATCGTCTGGAACAGGTCGATATCGTAATTGCCGAGCAGACGGCCGGTCTCGAAGGTCTGCATCACGGCGGCGACCCGCTCCAGCCCGGTTCCGGTGTCCACGTGCTTCATCGGAAGCGGCGTCAGCGCTCCCGTGGCGTCGCGGTTGTACTGGATAAACACCAGGTTACCGAGTTCGATAAACCGCGAGCATCCGTCCACGTTGACCGCACAGGGAACGCCGCGATGCGCGACGCCGTCGCACGCGGCCGGACCGCGGTCGATGTCGATTTCCGAGTTGGGACCGCACGGCCCTGTCTCGCCCATCTCCCAGAAATTGTCCTTGTCGCCGAAGCGCAGGATGCGATCCTTGGGCAGTACGCCCATCCTGAGCCAGATTTCTTCGGCTTCGCGGTCGTCCTTATGAACGGTCGCCCACAGCAGCTTGGGATCGATTTCCCAGACCCTGGTGATCAGGTCCCAATGCCACCGAATCGCTTCTTCCTTGTAATAATCGCCGAACGACCAGTTCCCGAGCATCTCGAAGAACGTGTGATGGTACGTGTCGCGGCCGACGGCTTCGAGATCGTTGTGCTTGCCCGAGATGCGCAGGCACTTCTGGCAATCCACTACGCGCTTTTCGCTCGGCGTCCGGATAGCGAGGAAATAATCCTTGAACGGGACCATCCCGGCGTTGGTGAAAAGCAACGTCGGGTCGCCCTTCGGAACCAGCGAGGCCGAGGGAACGATCGCGTGGCCGCGCTCGCGGAAAAAGTCTAGAAACGATTGACGTATCTTTGCGGTCGTCCAGCGCATAAGAGGTGTTATTGTACCTTAGCCGGGCGCTGCCTTCCTACACATGTCACGCTATCTTCGCCCTGCCGACGGGGCTGCACGACACGCGCGAGGCCGCTTGCGCGAAGGCTCAGCGGGCGGGATGGGTGACGCTTCGATGGTCGAAGAAGCGGACGATGTAGCCGTCGGGGTCGCGAAACTGCGGGCCGTATCCCCATTCGGTCTGGCGCGGCGGATGGTCAAGGCTGAGCCCCTTGTCCATCAAGTCGCGGCACAGTTCATCGACGTCGCGCACCTCGAAATAGATTATCGGCGAGTCGGGATTGGGCGCGATATCGCCCTGGCTCAGCAACAGGCCGAAGCCCGAGTCGTCTTCGAGCGCGGCGAATCGGCGCTCGGGGATTTCGAATTCCAGGCTGATACCGAGATTCGAGACGTACCAATCGCGCGATTTCACAACGTCGCGCACGACCAGCCCCAGATGGTTTAGCTTCATGGCGGATTAAACCTCCGGCGAGCACCGAGGCTAAGGCGCGGCGATCGGTTATCCAAGGTCTATCGCAATGCCATACTCTGCGGCTATGCGGGCAGGCTTATATGCCGGGGTGCAAGCGCGCGGGCCAAATCGGCGGCGAGCCTTGGCGCTTCCTCGGGCTTGAGATTACCGATCGAAATCCGGACCGCGGGCGGACCCTTCAGCCGATAGCGTTCGCCGGCTGCGACCGCCCATCCCGCGTCGAGCATCGCCTGGACCACTGCGGCTTCCTCGACCACCGGAATCCATACGTTCAAGCCCGAATCGCCCGAAGCCGCGATTGCGTAAGCCGCGAGCGCGTCGATCAACGCGCGCCTTCGCTCGGCGTACGCGGCCGCAGCCCTGGCGACCAGCCGCGCGGTTCGCGCATCGGAGAGCATTGCGGCGACGATTCGCTGCAGGATATGGCTCACCCATCCGCTGCCGAGCGCCTGCCGGCCCTCGACACGGCTTATCGTTGTCTCGTCACCGGTCATCATCGCAAGCCTGAGATCGGGGCCGAGGAACTTCGAGACCGAACGGACCACGGCCCATCGCGGGCGGCCGCTCGTGCATAGCGTCATCGGGGGTGCGCCGGCGACCGGCCCGGCATGGTCGTCTTCGATAATCATCACGTCGGGATGTCGCTTCAGCGTCTTGCGCAGCGAAGCCACGCGCTCCGCGTCGAAGGCGGCGCCGGTCGGATTCTGCGCGCGTGGCGTTACGACAATCGCGGCGACTCCGGCGCGAAGCGCGCGTTCGAGTTCCGAAGGCATGATCCCGCGCCTGTCGAGCGCGACCGGCACCGGAACAATCCCGAGCGTGCGCGCGAGATCCATGATCGGCGGATAGCCCGGGTCCTCGACCGCGATTCGATCGCCGAAGCGCAGATGCGCTGCGAAGAGCCGCTCGATTGCGTCCATCGCGCCACCCACGATCGCAACCGGCCCCGCCGGGATTCCGTCGCGGCGAAAAAGCTCGGCGGCAAGAGCGACGAGATCGGACAGATTGCGCGCGCGGGCGTACAAGCCGGGCGGGCCGTCGAGGCCGGCAAGCGCGGGTGCGAGCGAAGGGAGCATCGTGGGGTCGGGATTTCCCGAGGCGACATCTCGCGCGCCGCGCGGTATCGCGGGAGCGGGACGCGCCGCAATCGGCGGGCGTGCCGTGACCCGCGTTCCGCGCCTGCCAGCGCCGCTCAGGACGCCGCGCGCCGCGAGCGAGCGATAGGCGGCCTGGACGGTGGTCGGGCTTACGCCGAGGCGATGCGCCAGGGCACGGACGGCGGGCATCCGCGCGTCGGGACGAAGCCTGCCGTGGATCACGGCGTCCTCGATACTTGCGGCGATTTTCCTTGCCGAGGAACCGGCGATCCGGTACGATTGCTCCGTAACATTCACAATTATGTACTGTAACAAACATCCGAACGAATTCAATAGCGATTGGAGCGTCGCATGAGAACCGAGCGCAGCACGGTCAGGCGCAACCCGGTTCGCGCCGTCTATGAGCGCGAACGTATCGACGCGATCCTCGACGAGGCGCTCATCTGCCACGTCGGCTTCATTATCGACGGCGAGCCGCGCGTGCTCCCGACGATCCATGCGCGAGTGGGAGACCGGCTCATCCTGCACGGCGCGGCGGCCAACCGGATGCTCGGCGCGATGCGTTCTGGCGTGCCGGTATGCGTGACGGTCACGATCCTCGACGGCCTGGTGCTGGCGCGCTCGGCCTTTCACCATTCGATGAACTATCGATCCGTGGTCGTGTTCGGCAGGGCGCGTGCGATCGAGGGCGAGGCGGAAAAACTCGCCGCACTTCGGGCGATCGTCGAGCACGTGATACCGGGGCGATGGAGCGATGCGCGCCGGCCGAGCGCCGAGGAATTGAAGGCAACGCTCGTGATGGAGCTCGAAATCGAGGAGGCGTCGGCGAAGGTTCGCACCGGACCGCCGATAGACAGCCAGGGCGATCTCGTGTTTCCCGCATGGGCCGGTGAGATTCCGCTCGAGCTGGTCGCGCGGGCTCCCGCTCCGGCGCCGGAACTCGACGTCGCACTCACGCCGCCGCGCTATGCGGTCGATTACCGGCGCGGCGGGCGAGCCGAGTGACCGTCGCGTGATTCAGGGATAAGCCGGGCGGCGCGTGACCGCCCGACTCGTACTCGATTGTTCGGGTTAAGCGGGGAACGATCAGCGCGCGGAATCGGCCGACGATATCGGCGTGATTCGCCCGGGACTGACTTCGAAGACGTAATGCTTCTGGTTGGGCCGCACATAAACCAGCATATCGCCGCCCGTGTCCTTCATCCGATAGACCTGCGAGGGTTCGCCGAGGGTCTTGATGACGTGGCTCGCGTCTCTGCCGAGCCACTGCTGCCTCGCCTCGCCGGTCGCCATGTCGCCGTAGGGCGGTCCGACAAGGACATTGCTGACGTAAAGCGAGGATTGCGAAGGCGTCTCAGCCATCGTAGCCCGGCTTCCGCAGAATCCGGTGCCGACGGCCATCGCTACGATCCCAATCATCGCCGCAGCTTTGAAACTTCTCACCGTTGGTACCTCCACGATTTCGGATTCCGGCCCGATTAAGCGGGCCGGAAATCATTGAGACCTTTCGCGGAGCGAAGAGCGTGCCACCCCAACAGAGGGTTCCATCCAGGCCGGATTTAAGGCGCATTTCCCTGTCTTTCTGTGAAATTTTGGCCAAAATATTTACAAAACCCCAAAAATCTGCGACACGCGGGTTCCCTTGCATTCGCAGAGTAGTTTCGCGAGTCGCGAAAAAGCGCGTCGACCGATTTGCTTAACGCGAAAGCAAAACGAATAGACCGTGACACCGCAGGTCCTCTGCGGCATCGGCCGGGGATTCAGCAGTTCGCCGGGAGGCGTGTTAGCCGGGGACTACTTCCAGCTCAACCGTCGTGTCGGGGGTCGCGACCGCGACCGAACCGTAGAGGGGTCAGCGATGCTTGTACACCTCGACCATCTGGCGCGCCCTGTCCTCGGGGATACCCGCCATCCGAAAACGCATCCGCGCGTTTGCGAGCACGGGAGGTCCGGTATGCTTCGCCTCGGTATCGATGGTCGCGTCCATCGAGACTTCGACATGCTTCAGCGGAACGTTCTCGGCACGAGCGATTCGCTCCATCATCATCGTGGCGCATCCTGTGATGCCGGCGAGGAACAATTCGAGCGCGTTGACCGCTTCGCCCGGGCCGCCGTGGCCGGCGGTGTCGTCGAAGATGAGATGGTTCTGGCGGGCGCTCAGGATATGCCGCCCGGGGATTCCGGTGCTGTGGGCTTTCACCCCACCGGTCAGATACCGATCGGCCATCGGTTTGCACCTCCCGGATTCAGATGACTTTCAGCGAATGGGTTCCGTCGTCGAGCGTGATATCCGCGAACTCGCATCGCCCCTCGCGCCGCTGAAACAGGCTCACGGCTATCAGCCATACGCGCACGATTCGCGCCGGTATCGGACCGCCGATCGCCGCGCGGTAATCGGCGTGGACGTTGCGCTCCTCGCCGAACCATCGCCCAAGCCCGACCGCCCCGGAGCGGACCACGAGATGGGTCTCGCGCGCGGTCCACGACGGCAGCGGGCATCGGAAGGACGTTTCGGGTTCGAGCGCCTTGCTCCAGTAGTAGGTAAGGTCCTGTCCGTTGTCGAACTCGACCGCGATACTCATGTAGTCGTGGACCGAGGCGTCGTTCTCGGCGACTTCGGACGGCAGCGCGTCGATCTTCCACGACCATCCAAGGCGCGTCTTCGGCGAGAGCGCGAATTCGGCGTCCTTGTGCAGGATTCCGACGTCGCAGTGCGTGCGGCATTCGATATGACCGGGCGATTTGCCGTTTCGATGGAAAATCTCCGCCGCTCCGAGGAACCATAGATAGTCCCATCCCGAGGGCGGCGGAACGAACGAAGCGAGGCGATCGCGTTCTGCCGCAAGCATCCCGAGCGGATCGCCCTTGGCGGCGAGCGAGCGTAGCGCGTCGAGCGGTTCCACTTCGCGGCGCCATCGGAGCACGGCGACCGCGACTCCGCCTGCGGCGCCCTGAAAAAGCTCGGGCGGCGTGGCGAGCCGTCCCGTCGGATCGGCCCAGTCGCCGGGAAAATGATTGCCGAGATAGAGCTTGCCCGCGTGCTCGGCGCGAAACGTATTGGTGTCGCGTCCGCCGCGGAAAATCGGTCCCGCTTCGCCGATTCGGAACCATAGCTGGAACGACGTCGGGAACCATAGTGCGGGTGCCCCCGCGAGGTAGGCTTTGCCGCGCGCGAGCGTGGTCATGCGATCGGCGCTTTCCAGCGCGAGTCCGCTATCGAACCAGGGCGGAAGATTCGCGGGCAGATAAAGGAAGCGGTAATCGCTCAGTAATTCGCGTCCGGCGCCTTCAAACAGCGGCCCGTAGGCGTTTTTCAGATCGTCAACGGAGAGTTCGCGTTCTTCGTCCGCCACGTTCATCGCTTCGCCGGATGCGCGCGCGCGCCGCGCGCCTAGCCCTTTTTCTTCGACGGGCTCCTTTCGTTGTCGTCGCCGGCTTCGTCCGCCGTGGCGGGCGGAACGACGACGCCTTTGACGCCGAGCTTCTCGCGAACTTTTTCCTCGACTTCGTCGGCGATAGCGGGATTTGCCTTGAGGAAGTCGCGCGCGTTCTCGCGTCCCTGGCCGATCCGTTCTTCGCGGTACGAGTACCACGCGCCCAGCTTCTCGATTACGCCGTGCTCGGAGCCGAGGTCGATAAGCTCGCCCTCCTTGGAGATACCCGAGCCGTACAGGATGTCGAACTCGGCTTCCCTGAAGGGAGGCGCGACCTTGTTCTTCACGACCTTGGCGCGGGTGCGCGAGCCGATCACGTCAGTGCCCGATTTGAGCGAGCCGATACGGCGGATATCGATTCTGACCGAGGAGTAGAACTTGAGCGCGTTGCCGCCGGTGGTGGTTTCGGGGTTGCCGAACATCACGCCGATCTTCATCCGGATCTGGTTGATGAAGACGACGACGGTGCGCGAGCGGGCGATTATCGAAGTGAGCTTGCGCAGCGCCTGCGACATCAGCCGCGCCTGCAGGCCCATCTGCGGCTCGCCCATCTCGCCTTCGATTTCGGCGCGCGGCACCAGCGCGGCGACCGAGTCGATCACGAGCACGTCGATCGCGCCCGACTGGACCAGGGTTTCCGTTATCTCGAGCGCCTGCTCGCCGTTGTCGGGCTGCGAGATGAGCAGGTCCTCGACCTTGACGCCGAGCTTTCGCGCGTAGTTGGCGTCGAGCGCGTGCTCGGCGTCGATAAACGCGCCGATCCCGCCCGCCTTCTGCGCTTCGGCGATACATTCGAGCGCAAGCGTGGTCTTGCCCGACGATTCGGGGCCGTAGATCTCGACCACCCGTCCGCGCGGCAGTCCGCCAACGCCGAGCGCGATATCCAGTCCGAGCGAGCCGGTCGGGATCACGGACACGTCGGCGACGGCCTGCTCGCCGAGCTTCATGATCGAGCCCTTGCCGAACTGTTTTTCGATCTGGCTCAGCGCCAGGTCCAATGCCTTGTTCTTGATTTCCTGCGCCATCGGGATCCCCGCTTGAAAGTCCGCCTCATGCGAATCTTGCCACAAAACACCACCCACCGCGCTAGGGGGCCGCGGCGTTTGAGCCCGGTTCGCGGCTATCCGGCCGCGCCGCCGAGTTCATAGCGCGCGAGCGGCTCGTAAACCGGGCCCTCGGGCGTGAGCGTGCTCCGGTACAGCGTCATCGCGTCGATCCGCGAGCGTCCGAAGTCGCGATCGGCTGCGGCCGAAAGCGCGCGGCGGGTCTTCTCGAAGCCGCGATAGGAATTGACCCGTCCGACCGTAAGATGCCCCGTAAAGGGCCGCCTTTCCGGCTCGAAGCCGCATCGCGCCGCCGCTTCCTCGACCCGCTTTGCCAATTGCTGAAGCCCCTCGCCTTCCAGTCCAACCCAGATGACCCGCGGACGCTCCAGACTCGGAAAGCCGCCGACGCCGTGGACCCGCAACTCGAACGGCGCGCTCTCGGCGGCCACCCGTTCGAGCATCGGCTTGAGCGGTTCGAGCTTTCCGATCGGAACCGCGGGGCCGAGGAACTTGAGCGTCAGATGGAGATTGCCGCGCCGGACCCATCGGACGCCTTCGCCTTGCGCGGCCCGGAGTTCATCGACCAGCGCCGCGACCGCATCCTCGACCGCGTCGTCCACCCTGACCGCGATGAAGGCGCGGACCGTCTGCGGCGGCTCGATACGATTGTTTGCGGCCAATCGCGAAATGCCTCACTTCGAGAGTTCCCACTCGACCAGCGCCAGGCGGTCATTGCCGAAGAACATCACGCCGTCCACGAAAATCGTCGGCGAGCCGAAGCCGCCGCGCTCGATCAGTTCCTCGGTGTTGGCGCGAAGCCTCGCCTTGTACTCGGGCGAATTGATCTTCTCGAAGAACTCGCCTTCGTCCAGCCCGACCGCGCGCACGATATCGCGCATCACGTCGTCTTGGTTGATATCGAGATCGTCGCCCCAGTAGCTCTCGAACACGCGCCGCGAGTAAGCCGAGATTTTCCCGTGCTCGAGCGCGACGAACGCGCCGCGCATGGCCTTTACCGAGTTGACCGGGAATACCGTAGGGTTGCCGATTTTGATTCCGTAGAACGCGGCCCAGTCCTGAAGGTCCTTGGCGTAGTAGCGCGCCTTGGGTTTGACCGGGTTGGTGCGCGATTCGTAGACGGAGGGATTAACAGCATTGAACACGCCGCCGACCAGGATCGGCTTCCATATGAGGTCCGCCTGATGACGGCGTGCGACGTCTTCGATTTTCGTGAAAGCGAGATAGGTCCAGGGACTCGAACAGTCATAGAAGAACTCAAGCTTCTTGCCCACGGGCGATCCTCCAGGCGAGTGGGGCGGCGCGGCCGGCGGTTTCAAACCGGCTCCGAGACGCGCGCCTCGACTGAATCGAATATCACGCCAACCGTCCGCCCGACCAGTCACGGCTCGCGAGCGGGCCGCAACCACGCGGATTTGCTCCAACCGAACGCGTCGTTGTCGGGACCCGTCTTGACCCGGTGGGCGTGTTCAACCCATTCTCATTATGACCCGCCGTGAGTGAGAACAGCCCTATCGAATGGACCGATTCCACCTGGAACCCGGTTCGCGGATGCACCAAAATCAGTTCCGGCTGCAAGCATTGCTACGCAGAGAGATTTGCGGAGCGCTTTCGCGGCGTCGCGGGCCATCCGTTCGAGCAGGGCTTCGATCTCCGCCTGATTCCCGAAAAACTCGACGCGCCGATTCTGTGGCGCAAACCGCGGCGCATCTTCGTCAACTCGATGAGCGATCTGTTCCACGACGACGTTCCGGTCGAGTACGTCGCGAAGGTCGGAGCCGTGATGCGTCGCGCTGACTGGCATACCTACCAGGTGCTAACCAAGCGCCATGAGCGGATGCGCGCGCTTCTGTCGGGCGAGCTCAACTGGATGGCGCGCCTTGCGCACGTATGGTTCGGCGTCAGCGTCGAGGATCGCGAGCACGGGCTAGCGCGTATCGACGCGCTTCGGCGCACTCCGGCGGCGACCCGCTTTCTTTCGGTCGAGCCGCTGCTCGAAGACTTGGGCGAGATCGATCTCAGCGGAATCGATTGGGTGATAGCCGGCGGTGAGAGCGGACCGGGCGCGCGGCGGATGGAAGAGCGATGGGTGTTGTCGCTGCTCGCGCGATGCCGCGCGCAGGGCGTGCCGTTCTTCTTCAAGCAATGGGGCGGTGTATCGAAAGGCAGGAACGGCCGGAGTCTGAACGGGCGCACCTACGACGAGTTGCCGGCGGCGCTCAGCGAGAGTCGCGCGACGTTCTAGTCGTGAACCTCGACCAGGTCGGCGCGGACGTATCCGATAAAGGCCGCGGCCTGGATTCTGAGCGGCAGGTGGCGCTTGTCGGCCGACACCCATATCGTCGTGTCACGCGCCTTTCCGGTGAGCTTTTGGTCGCTCATGTAAGGAGTCGTCGGCACGATCCTGAACGCGTCGAAGGTGCCCAACTGAGTGCTGATCCGCTCGCGATCCTTCACGTGGAAATCGAACACGAAGCGCTTGCCGCCGGTGAACACGTCGAAGCTGAGCGACTGGCCGGGCGTCAGCGGCTGCGACAGCGCCATCACCGCGCCCGAGAGCGGACCGAACGGATTCGACGACAGGTACTCGCTCTCGTGAACGCCATGATGGTTGAACCTAAGCGCCTTGACGAGCTTGCCGGGGTGGTGGAACGTGACGTCGTATTCGTCGAGACGGCGGTTCTCGGCCTGGCGGATATAAATTTGCTCGGGCGAGAACGATTCGGCGGCGAATTCCTCGCGCATGTAGTCGCGCATCCGGTACAGCATGTCGACGACCTTGTTGGTCTGAATCCAGGCCTGCGCGGTCCAGAGTTTCGGGTCCTTCTTGTTCGGAGCGAGCCTGATACGCGCGGTCGCGGCGGGGATTCCGATCCACGAAGCGACGTAAACCAGTTCCTCGCCGGGATGGAACGGATTCGGGCCCGGTTTGTAGACCGGCGGGTCGATGCCCGCGGGAAGCGCCTTGGGCGTAAGCTTCTGATGCGCGCGAGCCCTGAGATGGGCCGTATGGGCGTTCGGCTCGGCCAGTCCCGGCGCGGACGACAAGCCGAGTGCCGCAGTGGCCACGAAAAGTACAATAAGCGTAAGATTGGCAAAACCGCTCATAGTAGGCTTACATCACTAAAGACGTTCCAATTAACCGGCGGTTTCGAGGCTTTGCGGTAGCTTTGCTTGCAATCGTGAGCCTCGATCGAAAATAATCTTGACCGATTCCGGAGGTCTGCGAAATGCCCTCGAAGCGTGTGTTGCTTGCGGCTGTTATGATGCTGTTGGTGGCTGCGGTGCCGCATCTGGCGTTCGCGCAGTACGGCGGTAATGGCACCGGAAGCCCACTGTCAAATAGCGGCATGATGCACCAGGGGTTCGTCCAGCCCGGTGTCGACGATCTCCAGGGGCGGATGGCGCGCGAGACTCCGTTCCGGACCCTCAAGGACGTCGAGACCGGCATGAAGGACGCCGATCCGATCGTCAGGGTCACGGAACTGAAGAAACTGCGCTTTCTGCAGGATCCCAAGGTCAACAAGATTCTGATTCGCGCGTTGTCCGATCCCGATATCCGGGTCCGGATTAAGGCCGTGGATATTCTCGGCGCGCGCGGTGCGAATGAAGCGGTCGGGCCGCTCTCGCAGATGCTGTTCCTGCGCTCGACCGAGCCTATCGTCAAGCTCCACGTGGTGGCGGCGCTCGGTAGGATCGGCGACGCCGGCGGCGTGCTTCCGGTGATGCAGTATCTCAACGAGGAGCGCGCCTCGGACGACAATCCGCAGGATTGCGGAACGGCAGTGTTCGCTCTCGGCGAGATGGGAAGCGAGCAAGCCACACCGCTTCTGACCAAGATGATCGCGACCGACAAGAGCGCGATGGTGCGGCAGCTCGCCAAGGAGGCGCTCGAGAAGATCGACGGCGAGCTTCCGAGCATCCATTCGGCCAAGCTTGCCGAGCAGAACAAGAGCGTCGTTCCAACCGACGAGAAGCTCGCCAAGCTTCGCAAGCTCGACGAGAAGGTCCAGCAGATGGAACGCTAGACGATCGATCTACTTCGGGCTAAGCGGGCGGCCGCGGGTCATCGACCTCCGGCCGCTCTTGTTTTTGCGAGGCGCGATATCGATGCGACAGGCCTCGTCATTCCATGGCATCGGAATCTTCGCGCGCAACCGGCGCCGAAGGCAAATCGCAAGCGCCGGGCGCGCCGGACCTTGCGCGGGCGCGCCGCGCCGTATGAAATCGCATCCCACTGATGGCGACCGTACTGGTAATCGGAGCGCAGGGCGTTCTCGGCGGACTAATTGCGGACGTGCTTCGGGAGCGCGGAGAGCATCGCGTGCTCGTCGGCGGAAGGCGGCGCGAAAACCGCGACGGTTTTCGTTTCGTCGATCTGGCGGATCGGGCGGCGATACGCGCCGCGCTCGAAGGGGTGGATTTCACGATCAGCACGGTCGCCGATCCGCAATTCGAGCTCGAGCGCGTCGTGGTCGAGACCGGCGCGCGCACCATCAATGTGTCGAGCGCGGTGCTGCCGCCGGGCGGCCACGGCTCGATCAAGGGAAACGGGCTTGCGATCGTTCACGCCGGGCTTGCTCCGCTCGGACTTGAGGCGTTGATCGCCAAGGAGCTGCTCGCGCAGAATCCCGAAGCCGCGCGGCTTGAAGTCGCGATGTGCCTTTCGGCGCGCGGCGCGAGCGGACGTCAGGGCAAGGAGTTCGCGTACGCGGCGCTGACACGTCTTCCGTTCGAAGCGGCGCGGGTGATTCCGTTCACCGCGCCGGTCGGGCCGCGGCGATGCGTCCCCGCGGCGATCGGAGAACGCGACATCCTGCAAGGACTCTCGCCGGAGATCGATGCAAACATCTACGTCGGCTTCTCCGAGCGATTCGTGAACGGCGCAATCGGGATGCTTCGCGCGTCGCGGATGATCCGGATTCTGCCGCGCGCGATGTTCGTCAACGGAAAGTCGGGTCCGGCGCGCGCGACGAAAGAGCCGACGCGTCAGTGGGTTGCCATTTACGCGAGCGACGGCCGGCGGCTTGCCGCGCGGGCGACCGAAGGCGAGTGCGATTACCTGACGACCGCGCTATGCACGCGCGCTTTTCTCGACGCGCTAATCGAGCGGCTCAAGTCGCGAAATCCGATCGGGGTTCACAGCGTCGAGCGTCTTTTCACGCTCGACGATCTGCGGCCTCATCTGCCCGCCGAAGTGCGAATCCGCGACGTTGCCTGAAGCACTGACGGTGTGACCCGCGACGGCGCGAAGTCACGCGCGGATAAGGCCGTTGATGTTGCCGCTTGGGCGCGGACGGCCGGGAAGCACGCTGTCGATTTGCGCGTCGCCGAGCCCGAGATACGCTCCGAGCACGGTCGCGATGACTTCGCGGAAGTCGGTCGTGATGAAATTCGAATCGTGGACGACACCGGGCAGGATGTCCCCGGGGCGCGATCGGCGATCTCCTGGTGCGCGGCGACAGCATGACCACGTATTACCCGGCCAATGGGTTTCTCCGGTCGAGGTGGAGAGTGCGTTGGTCGAGCATCCGGCGGTGCTCGAAACCGCGGTAATACCGCATGAAGAAACCAGCGGGATTTACACTACGAAGGCGTTCGTGGTCTTGAAGGAGGGTCTCGCCGCGACGTCCAAACTGGTTCAGGAACTGCAAGCCTTCGTGAAGCAGCGGATCACGTCTTACAAGTACCCCCGCCGGAGCGAGTTCCTGTCCGAATTGCCGAAGAACGCTACTGGAAAACTGCTGCGTTACAAGCTGCGGGAATTGGACGGGACAAACTGAGGGCGCGACAGGCCTGCGGCATCGATGGTGCGCGCGGACCTGTCGCGCCGGCATAAATGCTATGGGCTGGGCGGGCCACCGGGT
>JAKAVX010000713.1 GCA_021827465.1 Deltaproteobacteria bacterium
CGAGTACGGATCTCCAACCTTCAGGCCACTGAAGAAAAACGCGCAGAGCAGCAGCACCGCCGCCGTCGCCGCCATCGTGATCTTCCGCCCGCTTGGCTCGAGCATCGGCCGCGCTACCGCAACCAGCATGCGCTTGAAAATTCCGCGCTCGCGGCGCTCGATCACCTCGATACGCGGCGGTTCAAGATAGTAATAAACGATCGGGTTGAGGAGCAGCTCGCTGACGATAATCGCGGCGATCCAGAAGGAAGCGGTAATCGCGAGCTTCTGCAAAAACAGCACCGGCACCAACAGGATCACCAGCACGCCGAACGCGTCGGTAAGGATACCCGACAGCGACGGCACGAACAGTTCCGAGAAAGCGGACAAAATCGCGGTGTTCTTGTCGCGGGTGCGGTAATACTCCTCGTAATATCGGTCGTGCATCTGCACCGAATGGCTGACCGCGCGCGCGGTTATCAAAAACGGAATCACCAGCACCAGCGGATCGAGCGTGAATCCGATCAGCCGGATAAACCCCAGTCCCCATATCGCGCAGATTACGCCCGAGATCGTCGGCCGCAGCGCGCCGCGCCAATCGTGGAAGTACAGATAGAGGAGGACCCAAAGGGCCAGCACCGTGTAAATGAAGATGCGGAAGATCTGCGGCGCATAATGATAAACCCAGCCGTAGAGGATTGGCTGCCCGCCGACGTAGATGCGCACGTCGGGTCCTTTTTCAGGATCGACGACGATCTTGTAGATCTCGTTGAAAATACGCTGATAGTCGAGCCGGGACTCGAGAAAGCTGCCTTCGATTATCGCAGCCTTGTCGTCTAGCGATACGAAGCGTCCAAATACCACGCCCGGGTTTTTGTGGACGTTGCTACGAACCTCGTCGATTTCCTTTTGCGTCTTCGGCACCTTGCCGCCCGGCAGCACAGGGGTGTTGAGTATCACTCCGCCCGCCAGCGGACGAAAAAAACTCGCGGTGGCGAGCGACCGCACCGAGCCGTGCTGGATGCCGTAAACGAGGTCCATGTCGCCCGTCATCTTGACGATCTTGGCGAGGATCTTGGGTGTGTAGATGGTGCCCTCGCGCGCCTCGATCATCACGGTGACATTGTTGACGCTGCCGAAATACTGGTCGTACTTGTGCGCGATCTTGATGAACGGATGGTTTTGCGGGAGCAGATCGCCAAAGCTCGTGACGAGCCGGGTTTGCGCCGCATAGTAGCCGAAGAAGCCGGTCAGCGCGGCGATCGCGACCAGCACGAAAAACCGCCGCTTGATTAGCCACTCGCCGAACCGATACCAAACCATCGCGTTCTCCGCTTGGGGCGCGCGCGCGCCGGCTAGCCCTGGCAGAAGCGCCAGGTCTTGCCTCCATCCGAAGTGTAGAGAATTGTTCCCAGACCAACGATCCATCCGTGTTGCGCGTCAAAAAAACGCACCTGGCTCAGCGGAAACGGCAGTGCGGGCACGCTCGGGTCGTGCGCCCAAGCACCGTTGGACTGCAGGCGCAGAACCGTGCCCGTCAAGCCAACCGTCATCCCCTGCTCCGGGTTGAATAGGTCGATCGCGAACAGCGGATCGCGCGCCGGGAGTTGTGGTGCACCGGGGACCATCGTATCGGGCGGGTCGCCGGGTTTGTCGGCCTGATGCGCGAAAACCCAAGTCTTGCCGCCGTCGCTGGTCTCGACAACCCAGCCCTCGAGTCCGCACGCCGCGCCGTGCTGCGCGTCGCGGAACGACACACCGAACATCGTGGGCAGCAGAAAATCGCTGAAGCGGGGATCGTCGTTGGGTCCGAGCGGACGTTTCCATTGCGGCACGAGCGATTCCTGCTGCTCCTGCCATGTGTTGCCGCCGTTGTCGGTCGCCCAGATGCGTCCGAGCTCACCGACGATCCAGCCGCGGTCGTCATCGATGAAGGTGGTGCTGTAGAAGACGGGCTCTTCATACGGAAGCGCGTAGTCCTGAAGTTCGGGCGGAAAGATGCGCTCCAACTGCCGCTTGAGAAAAGTCTCGCCGCCATCGGTGGTGCTGAGCACCAGCGAACGGTCACCGACCAGGAATCCATGCAGCCGATCCGGAAATGAGAGTCCGAAGATGAATAGATGGGTGCGCGAGTTGATGCGATGCCACGTCTTGCCGCCGTCCTGGGTGCGCATGATCAATCCGTCTTGTCCGCAAAGGTATCCGGTCTGATCGTCGGCCATCTGAATGCCGAAAACCGCGAGGTCAGTGCCGATATCGACGCGCTTGAAATGCAGCCCGCCGTCTTCGGTGAGCAGGACTTTGCCCCGCGTGCCGACAATGAACGCCCGAGTCGGGCTGGTCGGCCATACGTCGAAAAAATTGTCGGTGAACGTAACCGCCCGTTCTTTTATGGGCGGCACGGCGACCTCCCGATGGCACGCCGCCCCGGCGAGCGCAGCAACGGCCGCGATTACGGTAATCCACTGGCTGGAAATCCTGTGTGGTGGCATTCCGACCTCGAAAATCCGCTCTATACTCAAGGAAAGCGGTCTTGCGTGCAAGCCGCCGCGGCTTGCGGGGGCCGGAATTTTCGTTCGCGGCCTAGTCCAGATCGGCGATCATCAGTCCCGTGAGATATTCGCCCTCGGCGTGACCAAGCAGCACGGGATGATCGGGGCCGGGGCCGAGCCGCTCGAGCAAGCGGAGCTTGCGTCCTGATTA
>JAKAVX010000714.1 GCA_021827465.1 Deltaproteobacteria bacterium
ACGTAATCAATAAATTGATTGCCGTCGGCATCATAAAGATAAGCCCCTGTGGCGCGCGCAGCGAAGAGCGGTGCGCCTCCGACCGCCGCCCACGCGCGCACTGGAGAATTTACCGCACCCGGAATTCGTAATTGCGCACGGGCGAACAATGCGCGAGATTTTCTTTCTGAAATCATTGATGGTGCCTCCACCCGATCAAGTAACTCGCGACCTAACATCGTGGGACGATGCAGTCAAACGTGCACGCAATCGCCTTGCGCGCGCGTAAACAGAGATTTTTGAAGCGGCTCATGATGGCTCCAGAAGCCATCGTCAATGATCGAGCGATCAGGCAGGTGAAAATTGAAGCGCGCTGTGATCTGCTCGACCACAAAATTTTCCTTTACGATCCGCACTTATACGCGATTCTCGCAGCGCGCGCTTGTCTGTATCCGGAAAAGAGTTTATCACGTTGGCTTGGCCGCGAGACTTCCGTCCACGCACGTTTCTGTTTAGGCGCTAGTCCCAGCGACCTTCGTGGTCATCAGATGATACGGATGCGCGCGCACTTGATCGTCGCCGTTGCAGAGATTTCAAAGGTTGACCAAACGCCAACACAGACCGGCGAGTTGATAGCTGGGTATTCAGCCGCCCGAATCTGCTTTGGCGATGAATCGAAATCGCGCTTATCCACAGGTGTGGATAAGCTTGTGTGTAATTCGATCGCTGGCTTTGAAGCCGCGTGAGGCTCTGCCCCGTTGTAAGACGGGCCGGGAATCTTGGAGGGGGTCGAATGAACGGGCTATGGCAAAAAGCCAATGAGCGACTGCGCGAGGAACTCGGACAGGCTGGATTCGAAACTTGGATTGGACCGCTGAGCTTTGTCGGTATGCAAGGCCAAACCGTTACGATCGAGGCACCAAACAAATTCTTCCGCGATTGGGTCAACGAACGGTACCTTGCGATGTTGCAAAGGTCGCTTTCGGATGAGGCTGGACTGCCGGTCGAGGTAAAGCTGACCTTGGGAGAAAGCGCAAGTGGTTTTATCCCAACGAACGGAAACGGTGGAGCTTACAGAACCAAGGCTGGCGAACCGCATATCAAGGCTGTGCATGCGGAACGGTCCATTGCGCAAGCGCGGGTGGTGCATTCTGAACGCCATCCCCAGCTCAACGAACGTTATACGTTTGCCGAGTTTGTGGTCGGCTCGGCAAACCAGTTTGCTCATGCTGCAGCGCTGGCCGTCGCCAACCAACCCGGAAATAAATACAACCCGTTGTTCATCTATGGCGGAGTCGGACTCGGAAAGACGCATCTGGTGACCGCAATCGGGCATCATATCTACGGCGCAGGCGATCGGCGCCGCAAAGTTTTGTTTATGCCTGCCGAAGTTTTCATGAACGAGCTTATCGGATCGATACGCCGCGATCGGATGAACGAGTTTCGAGAGAAATTTCGTTTGGTTGACGCGCTCATCTTGGATGATATCCAGTTTCTGGCCGGACGGGAGCGCACTCAGGAGGAGTTTTTCCACACCTTCAATTCCCTGCACGCCGACCGGCATCAGATCGTGCTTACCTCGGACAAAGTTCCGCGAGAAATTCCTGGACTCGAGGAACGGCTTCGCAACCGCTTCGAGTCAGGGCTAATCGCCGATATCGCGCCGCCAGACCTTGAAACTCGGATTGCAATCGTCCAAAAGAAGGCCGCACTCGACAATCTCATACTTGCCCAGGATGTGGCGCTTTATATCGCGCAGAGCATCCAATCCAACGTGCGAGAACTCGAAGGATGTCTGACCAGGCTCGGCGCTCTAGCTTCACTAGGCAAAACAGCAATCACAATAGACTTCGCGCGCCAAGCGTTGCACGATCTGATCCGCAACCATGAAGCCAGACCCGACGTCGAGATGATTCAAAAGGCGGTTGCCGAGTTTTTTCACGTCCGGCTGACCGATCTAAAATCCAAAAAACGAACCCAGCACATCGCGTTTTGCCGCCAGGTCGCGATGTACCTGTGCCGCAAACTTACCGGAAGCTCATTTCCCGTGATTGGGGATGCCTTCGGCCGCGACCATTCGACGGTTATCCACGCCCATAATCTAATTCAGCGGCGCGTGACCAATGACTCCGCATTTCGGCTTTCGATCGAAAAGATCGAGCGGGATTTAAAGGCGATTCGCGCTAACGCCGCGTGATGCGCGTGCGGTGTGGAGAATATTGTGGATTACCTCTGGATAAGTGGACTTAAAACCTTTACCCAAGAGGTCAGCCGTCAAGCGTGGGGATCGAAGCGCTATCCTGCCGACAATTTATTCCAGCAAAATTATCCCTAAAAAACAGGTACTTGACGGAGTATTCAACAAATCAACAGCATCTACTGATCTTACTTATTTTTTTGTTTAAGATCTCTTAAGAAGAATAGTAGGCAGGACGAATAGGTATGGGACTGGTCATTGACCGCGCAGCTTTACAAACAGCCCTTGCTTTAATGCAGGGGATCGTCGAGCGCAGAACTACGGTTCCAATTCTTGGGCACGTTCTGCTCGAACCGGTAAGCGGAACGCTAAGCATCAGCGCGACTGACCTTGAAGTCGGAATTCGGACCGAAATCGTGGCGCGCACGGCGAACGAAAAAAGTATCACCCTTAACGCGCGAAAACTTTTTGAGATTGTGCGCGAAGCCGAAGGCGATGAAGTTAA
>JAKAVX010000715.1 GCA_021827465.1 Deltaproteobacteria bacterium
GTCTCGAATAACTGCGGCTTCCTCGTAGCCATTCTCACCGAGACAGTAAATGCGCACGGGCGGAGGCGCGCAAGCCACCGCCGCAAAGCGTACACATCTCGCGCGCGCTAGTTGAAGCGCCCGGGCCGGCGCTCGAAGAATGCGGTGATACCCTCGCGGAAATCCGCAGTGCGTGTCGCAGCTACGAAGCCGGCTTTTTCCTGATCGAGTTGCTGGTCCAATGTGGCTGTATCGGCGGCGCGGACAAGACGCTTCACCTGAGCAAATGCCCCCGCCGGACCTGCGGCCAGGCGCTGGGCCACGTCCAGAACCGTGGACTCAAGAACGTCAGCCGGCACAACCTGATTTACAAGACCAAGCTCCAATGCCTTGTTCGCATCAATCACGTCGTTGAGCAGGATCAACCCAAGAGCGCGACGCGCGCCGACGAGGCGGGTAAGCGTCCAGGACCCTCCTCCATCGGGATTCGTGCCGAGGCGAGTGTAAGCGGACAGAAAGGTGGCATCTTGGGATGCGATGCTCAGGTCGCAGGCCACCGCCAGGCTGAACCCACCACCCGCAATGGAGCCCTGCAAAGCGGCGATAACAGGCTTTGCCATGTCGCGGATCGCCCGGATACATTCATGAAACTGCCCGACCATATCCTCTGCCACTTCAGGCGCTTTCTCAAAATCGGCACGAAACTGGGCCAGATCACCTCCTGCAGAAAATGAGCGGCCGGCTCCCTTTAGGACGACGGCTCTGACGGAGGGGTCGCTGGCAACCGCAACAAGCGCCTCATTTAAGCGTCCTACAAGCTCTACGCTCAGCACGTTAAGCCGGTTCGGCCGGTTCATACAAATAACGGCCACCCCGCCGAACCGTGTCATCGTCACTATGTCTGTCGAATTATTTGTTTCGCTCATGGTCTTCGCTGCTCTATCTCGATGGCGTGCGCAACTGTGCAAGCGAGATCGTCCTGCACTGCCCTTACGCTTCGAACCAACAAATCATGCCTGATGGCGCGCTACCTCCGGCCGTGTCAGCAATAACGCGCCTTGGCGCGAAAGAATCTTGGCCACTCTCTCCGGTGTGAAGCCCATATCGAGCAGTGCCGGTCCGGTGTTTGCTATTTCGCGATACTTCGCGATCAGCCCGCCCTCTAGTTCCATGAGTCCCACACCCTCGAACAGCACACGCCTACCCTGCGCTTCAGGAAGAGTGGAGACATAGCTAAATACGTATCGCGTATAGAGGTTGCGCCCATCACTGATGGGATCAATCATATCCCATCGCAGGTCGCGCGCGTGCCGATAGAACCAGTCGTTAATCATTTCGACGATACGCGGCCGCCCTTCGAAAACTCCATAAAATACATCGTGGTAAATACCTTTTTCCGTAAATAGCGCAGCCATCGCCGCGCCATTGCGCTCTTCGGCGGCTCGCGTGAACGCTTTCACTAAATCCTGTGGGCTCATATCCTTTCTCCTCTGACCAATTGTCCTTCTAGCCTGAACCTAACAACTGTTGGTTTCGTCCTTGTCGCCAACAACTGCGAGCCTATCTTCAAGCGATGATGAAGTATTTTCAACGCCGTTGATCACTGATCCACCATGCACTCATCTCGGTGCGCAGTTCGCATAGTTAGCACACTTGCAGGGCAAAGACCGAAGCGATCGACAGCTCTGACGCGATCGGCCAGGCAACTCCAAGGTTATGTGAAACGCGTTCGTCGCCTCGCCGGGCAATACGCTCAAATCTCGCTTTGCGGTTTGACAACTACTGAGCAGCGCAACGATACTCGACGCATCTTTTACGGAGAAGAATAAGAGTCATATGGATTTTTCGCTGTCAGATGAGATCAAAGACTACCGCAACCGCGTGCGCCAGTTTGTCGAGCAGGAGCTTATTCCGTTAGAAGCTGACCGGAAGACTTTCGATGAGTATGAAAACATTCGAGCCGATCTGCTGGAGGAAGTTCGCGCCAAGGCCAAGCGGGCCGGCCTCTGGGCGCTTCAGATGCCCAAGAAATACGGCGGTCAGGGTCTCAGCACCGTCGGCATGGCAGCCTGCTATGAGGAGATGAATCGTTGTCTCTTCGGACCCGTCTGCTTTAACTGCGCGGCGCCCGATGACGGCACCATGATGGCCCTCAACAAAGTTCTGCCCGAGGAGCAAAAAGCTCGCTGGCTCCAGCCGATCATCGACGGCAAGGTGCAATCCGCCTTCGCCATGACTGAACCACACCCCGGAGCCGGTTCAGACCCTACGATGATGAAGACGCGGGCTGAGAAAAAAGGAAACAAATGGGTGGTGCGTGGCCGCAAATGGTTCATCACCGGCGCGGCCAATGCCAAACATTTTGTATTGGTGGCTCGCACCTCCGATGACCCGCGCAAGGGGCTCACCGCTTTCCTGTTTCATGCCGACCAACCCGGTTGGCGCATTGAGCGCCGCATCGAAATTATGGGGCCGGAAGACCATGGCGGACACTGCGAAATTGTGTTTGACGGCCTGGAGATCCCGGACGAGAACGTCATATTGAACGTTGGCGACGGTCTCAAGCTGACCCAGATTCGCCTCGGCCCGGCTCGCCTGACTCATTGTATGCGCTGGACGGGTTTGGCCCGCCGCGCTCTGGAAATCGCCACGGAATATATTACCGAGCGGCGAAGCTTCGGGATCGGTTTGCATGAG
>JAKAVX010000716.1 GCA_021827465.1 Deltaproteobacteria bacterium
CGAGATCAACCGGCGCGTGATGCAGCTTGAAATCGAGCGCGAGGCGCTCAAACGCGAGACCGACCCGGCCTCGCGCGAGCGGCTCGAAAAGCTCGAAAAGGAACTCAAGGAAGCGGCCGAGAATCGAAACCGCCTGACCGCCCAGTGGCAGGCCGAAAAGGGCGCACTCGAGCGGCTCTCGGCCGTCAAGAGCCAGATAGAAGAGACGCGGCTTCAGATCGACAAGGCCAAGCGCGAATACGATCTCAACAAGGTCGCCGAGCTTCAGTACGGCAAGCTTGCTGCGCTGGAGAAGGAACTCGCCGCCGAGGAAAAGAAGGTCCAGGAAAAATCCGGCGGCGCGGACCGGCTTATCAAGGAAGAGGTTGACGAGGACGATATCGCCGAAGTCGTCGCGCGATGGACCGGGATTCCCGTGTCGCGCCTGATGGAAGGCGAAGTCCAGAAGCTCTCCAATCTCGAAGAGCATCTCCATAAGCGCGTAATCGGACAGGACGAAGCCGTCTCGGCGGTCGCCGACGCGGTGATTCGCGCGCGCGCCGGGCTCAAGGACCCCAACCGTCCGATCGGGTCGTTTATCTTCCTCGGACCGACCGGCGTCGGCAAAACCGAGCTTGCGCGAGCGCTCGCCGAATTCCTGTTCGACGACGAGGCCGCGATGGTGCGGATCGACATGTCGGAATACATGGAGAAGCACACCGTCTCGCGCCTGGTCGGTGCGCCCCCAGGCTATGTCGGCTACGAGGAGGGCGGACAGCTTACCGAAGCGGTGCGGCGACGTCCCTACTCTGTAATTCTGTTCGATGAAATCGAGAAGGCGCATCACGACGTGTTCAATATCCTGCTCCAGTTGCTCGACGACGGGCGGCTGACCGACGGCCAGGGCCGCACGGTGGACTTCAGGAACACGGTCGTGATCATGACCTCGAACATCGCAAGCCAGCTCATCCTGGGCTTCAAAGGTCAGGACTACGACAAGATGAAGGCGCAATGCCTCGACGTGCTGAGGCAGAGCTTCCGCCCCGAGTTTCTGAACCGGATCGACGAGATCGTCGTGTTCCATCCGCTCACCCGCGACGAGCTCAAGCGAATCGTCGATATCCAGGTCGCGCGGCTCAGCCGCCGGCTGGAGGAACGCAAGATCGAGCTCAAACTGACCGACAAGGCGCGTCAGTACTTCGCCGAGCACGGGTACGACCCGTCCTACGGAGCGCGGCCGCTGCGCCGGCTGATACAGCGCGAACTGGAGACCGCGCTGGGACGCAAGATCCTCGCGGGCGAGGTGCGCGACGGGTCGCGGGTCGAGGTTGACGCGGGAGCGCGCGGACTGGAATTCAAATCGCGTCCGCTCGCCAAGGCCGCCTGAGCGGGCGGCGTCGAAGGTCCGCAGACATCGCGGGGAAACCGGAACCTCGGGCTTCCCCGTTTTCATTTCGGTTGCAAGTGTCCGCGAAAAGATTAAACTACCATCAGTATTGCGAATGCGCCGCTAAATCCGCTATTAGGTTCCATCGTTTCGGGACGAGAGCCGGACGTGGCTGGGCGTTCGCGGACGCCAAAATCACGACCTCGAGGACCAAAATGCTGAGATCGGATTCGTCCTCCCCACGGGGAGAATCGCATTGCGCGCGCGCGCGACGCGCCCTCCTTGGACTTGCCACGGGCACCACGTTTGCCCTGCTCGCGATTGCGGCCGGCCCGATCGCTTCGGCCCGCGCGGCCGACGCCAAGCCGGCGCTGACAGTGGCGATGAAAGACGAGGCGCCGTTCTACACTCCCGCCAAGGCGACGATCAAAGTTGGCCAGACGGTGGAATGGGTAAACAAGGGAACGACCGTTCACGACGTTTCGACCAACGTGAGCAACGCGCGCAACCCGAAAGACGTTGAACTTCCCAAGGCTGCCAAGCCTTTCGACTCAGGTTTTATTCCCCCCGGCGGCAAGTTCAGGTATACCTTCACCGTGCCCGGCAAGTACAAGTACTTCTGTGTGCCGCATGAAGACGCCGGGATGGTGGGTTATCTGACCGTAGAGAAATGACTTCCGGAGTCGGGAAATTGCGCAAACGCCTTCGCCTGCCCGTTCGATACCTCTTCGCTGGAGCTTTGGCCGCCTTCGCTTTCATGGCTGCGGCGCCTGCGGCATGGTCCTTCCCTTGGAGCATCGACATGTACCGCGGCCCGGCGATTCAGCCGCTTGAAGTCGCTCCGCGCGTGATGCCGACCGGCACGATGCCGGTCAAGGGCGGGCTTCCGCCAATGTCCCGCGAGGAGATGACGGTCAAACTGAAGAACCTGCTTCAGCCGACCGCTGCCAACCTCAAGCACGGCAAATTCCTGTTCATGACCGATTGCGCGCCGTGTCATGGAGACAACGGCCGGGGCAAGGGTCCGGTCGCGCACCTGCTCAGGACTCCGCCTGCGGATCTGGCGATGGGTCTCAGCAAGGCTCTGCCCGACGGCTACATCTACGGCACTATCCGCAACGGCGGAATCGCGATGCCGGCGTACGACGATATCATGTCGTCGCATGAGCGATGGCAGGTGGTGTTGTTCGTGCGCCATCTCCAACAGCAGGCTGCGCAAAAGACCGCGAGCAAATAAGGGGATTGCCGACGCCCCGGGTCCAAGCCGGGCTTGGACCGGCGCATCGGCGATCCCAGACACGCTCG
>JAKAVX010000717.1 GCA_021827465.1 Deltaproteobacteria bacterium
CGGCCTCGCTCGCGCCCGGCGCCGCAGCGCAACCGGCAACTTCCATGAACGCGCGCATCGCAGCTATCGACTGGCATCGCGTCGGCGCCGAGCTTGACGAGCACGGCTACTCGACCGTCGGCCAGGTTCTCGACGCGGCGCAATGCGCGGAACTGGTCGCGCTCTATCCCGACCGCGCGCGTTTTCGAAGCCGCGTCGTCATGGAGCGCCTGCGCTTCGGGGTCGGCGAATACAAGTATTTCGCGCGGCCGCTTCCGGCGATCATCCAGGAGCTTCGCGTCGCGCTTTATCGCCGTCTCGCGCCAGTCGCCAATCGATGGACCGAACGGCTCGAAGGCAAATCGCCCTACCCGCCTTCGCTCGCGTCGTTCATCCGCACCTGTCACGCGCACGGACAAACGAAGCCGACGCCGCTTCTGCTCCGTTACGACGCAGGCGGATACAACTGCCTGCATCAGGACATTTACGGCGAGCTTGCCTTTCCGCTCCAGTTCACCTGCCTCCTGAGCGCGCCCGCCGTCGATTATACCGGCGGCGAATTCATGCTCGTCGAGCAGCGCCCGCGCCAGCAGTCGCGCGGCGAGGCGATCGCGCTCGGCCAGGGCGAAGGAATCGTGTTTCCGAATTGCTATCGGCCGGTCGCAGGCGCGCGCGGCGATTACCGCGCAGCCGTCCGCCACGGCGTCAGCACCGTGCGCTCGGGGGTCCGCTACGCCCTCGGCATCATCTTTCACGACGCGCGCTAGGGCGGCACTCCTCACGCCGCTGCGCCCGTGCTCGCAAGCAGCATGGGCAGAAGCGCGAACTGCTGGGACAACGCGTTGGCCGAGAACTTTTTCACCACGCTCAAACTGGCGTATCAGCCTTGATGGAACACGCGCGACCAACGGCACGCGAAGTCTTCGAGTACATCGAGCGTTCCTGTGACCCTCCGCCGCCCGTCCGGCGAAAAACGGAAGAGTTCGCGGCCGGCACCCGCCGCCGTCATGAAGAATTCGCTCACTCGGAAGCCGACGAGCGCCAGCTTCGCAGGCGGGTTACTCGTCGAGCGGGATGCCGACCGCGACGGCTAGGCTCCGCTTGAACTCGTCCCAGTCTTGCCCTTGACGGCCCAGGACCTGCGAGACGTCAAGCCATTTATTCGTCGTCGGCGATTCGTCTTTGAGTTTCTTCAGGTCCAATCCCTTCTCGGCGATCACCGTCCAGAAGTCGTTGAATCCCCTTCTTTTGGCTTTCTGGTGGGACTTCTCCGCTTCACCAGCGCGATTATGCGCGTTGCTCGTATCCGTTCCCCCTTTCACTTCTATCGCGACCTTCGGATGGATCTGCCCGTCCCCGACCTCCTCCTCGATTCGCACGTCGGGGTCAGCGCCGAAGACTATGCTGACGAGTCTTCCGGAAGCATTCTTGACGACAATCTTGGAAGCCTCTTCGCGCACTACGTAGGATTTCACGATCTCGCGCACCGACAACTGCATAGCCTCAACGGCGCGTTTGCCGATGTTTACGTTGTTGGCTCCCTGAAACTGTGAGCCAATCGTCAGTAGAGGCAACTCCTTGACGTCGCGTATGGTGATGCTGGGAGAGATCTGTCTCACGAGATCAGCTAGGGCATCGCCCATAACGCGGCACAGGTCGGGAAGGTGCGCCTTATGCGACGGGCTAATCCGGCCTTTTTCTTCCATGCCTTTGAAGCGGCCCCGGCCCCCGCGCGTTTCATAGAAGGCTTTCTGCGAAATCCCGAGCAAGAGCCGATAGTACCCGAGGAGGCTGGGCCGCGCCTCGAGAACGATAGGCGACGGAAAAACGTATTCATCCCGAATTCCAGCAACCGCCAGTATCTTCTGCACGTCCGCCGGTACGTAGATCTGGATCTGGGATTTGACTTTCTTAGGATCGAGAGATGCCAGGGTTTCACTCAGCGCGTCCCCGAGCACTGTCTTGCGGGCGGCAACTAGGAGCTGGTGAAAAAGTACCTGGCGAGACGCGGATAGCGGCTGAATCTTCGCGATCGCCCGCCCGCCTGCTCGATGCCTTATTCGCATTTCCCTGATTTTCTAAAAACCAGCCAATAGCAATGCTGCCTTCGCGTGTGGTGCGCGTTCTTCCATTTGGGGTCGACGATGGGGCCCTTGCGTATCTTGATGATGCAATCGCAAGCGCGAAAGCCGACCCCGCTCGCGGCTTGAATGAGATCCACATGCGCCCACTGGTAGCGGTGATGGTGTATGTAGTCCGTTATTTTGCAGAGGAGCACGCCCTCGTCGCGAAGAACGCGCCAAGCTTCCCGTAAAAAGGCGGGAAATGTGTGAGAGAAATTATAGGCGTGCTCCTTCGCGGAGCGCCCACCTAACCCGAAGCGCTTGCCAAAGTCTTTGGATCTGTCTTCGCCCTGATTTGGGACGTGCGGAGGGTCATAAACCACAACGTCAAAAAGGTCGCTGTGAAAGGGCATCGAACTGTTGTCCCCTACAACGGTCGGCCGATGCTTCCCCTCGATGTCCAAACCAACGACCTGCCGGTAAGTACCACGCCAAAACCGTCCGCCGTTTACCGTAGCGTCTAGAATGCGCCTCGGATCGCGTCGGGGATAGAATTGCAACAGCTTTTCTAACAGTTCCGCGTCGTCGCCGTACCATACCGAGGACAGGGGTTCGTATGCCCTCGAC
>JAKAVX010000718.1 GCA_021827465.1 Deltaproteobacteria bacterium
CGCCAACGAGGTGATCCAGTACATCGTCGCACAGGTACTGGGAGCAGTCCTGGCGTCGTCAGTGCTGTACGTGATTGCCAGTGGCGCGGCCGGATTCAGTCTGAGCGCGGGATTCGCCGCCAACGGCTATGGTGCACACTCGCCGGGTGGTTACCCGTTACTCTCGTGCGCAGTCTGCGAGATCACGATGACGTGCATCTTCCTGTTCGTGATCATGGGTGCGACGGACAAGCGCGTCCCGGCCGGATTCGCTCCAATTCCGATTGGCCTGGTCCTGACCCTGATTCATCTCATCAGCATTCCGGTAACAAACACCTCGGTGAATCCTGCGCGAAGTACCGGTCCCGCGCTTTTCGTGGGCGGTTGGGCGATTCACCAGCTATGGCTGTTTTGGCTGGCCCCAATCGTGGGCGGTGTCCTGGGCGGACTGCTTTACAGGTCGGTTGCCTCCGAATAGGTGCCCGCGGCCGCGCGCCCGATGCATGAATCAACTGCCGCGACAGGCGGTTGAATCTGTTGAAAGCGACGCGCCGGCTCCCCGAAGAGGTTGGCGCGCGCCTTCGCGACGCCGAGACCTGGTGCCAGCAGGTCGTCGTCCAGCGCAAGGTGCTGGAACCGATCGGCGGGATGCTGCTCGGCGGTGACGATTTGCCGCGCCATCCGCTCCTGTGATCGAGCGACGGCGGCCTGCGCCACCCTGAAGGAGGTCCCCGCTATCATTCTGAGCGAAGACTGCCGAAGCGAGGAATCCCATTCCACCAACCCTTGGGTGGCATGAGATTCTTCGCTTCGCTCAGGATGACAAGGTGAGATAGCCTCCTCGCAAAACTAGCGAAACAGCCTGGCTCACGACGGTTCCGCGCTTCGCGCGCGGCGCCGCGCGGGGCTTTGCGCCAACGATCAGGGCGCGTTATCGATTTTCTGATGGAACCGGAACTCGTTGTCTACGAGAATCGCTATCCGGCCGCGGTGATCACGCTCAACTCCCCCCGCACCCGCAACGCGCTCAGCATGCCGATGGTGGACGAGATCATGGCGGCGCTCAAGCGCGCGGAGGACGACGGCAACGTGCGGGCGCTCATCCTGACCGGCGCCGAATCGGCGTTCTCCGCGGGCATGGATCTGAAGGAACTGCGGCGCGCGCTTGATGAAATAAAGTTCGGCAAGGGCGGCGGGTCCTGGGCCGACGCGTTCCGCGGTGAAGAGTTGATCGACCGCCTGTACAAGTTCTCCAAGCCCACAATCGCTGCCGTCAACGGTGCGGCAGCGGCGGCGGGAGCGGCGCTGGTCAGCGCGTGCGACATGGCGGTGGCGTCGCCCGAGGCGCGGATCGGATATCCGGAATTGCGGCGCGGAATCCAGGCCGGAATGGTACTGATTCACCTGATGCGGCTGGTCGGCGAGCGTCATGCCCGCTTCCTGGTTCTAACCGGGGAGCTAATCAGCGCCGACCACGCCAAAGAGATCGGGCTCATCAATGAAGTCGTGCGGCGCGACGAGCTTATGCCGACCGCGATGAAGTGGGCATCATGGGTCGGGATGAGCGCGCCCAAGGCGGAGGTGATCACGAAATCGCTGCTCGAGAAGTTCTCCGCGCAAGCGGTCTCGATGAAGACGGCGGAGTACAAGGAAGCCCCGCTTCTGACCGACGAATGCCGCGCCGGGCTGGAGGCGTTCTTCGGAAAACGCCCCGCGCCGTGGGAGATCTTGAAATCGGAGCGTTGAGCCGATCCGCGTCCTCCCAGATCGGCGCGCTTGCAGGCCGTGAATCCGGGCGGCGCGCCGCGCAGCTTGACCGCGCAACGAACGGGCGCCGCGGTTATCGCAATCGGACGTCGAAGGCCTGGCGGCCTTTTTCGCCCGGACGCACCTCGAACTGCACCTCGGTGCCTTCGCGCAAATCCTCGAAATAAACCTTCGGCGCGAGCCGCGAGCGATGGAAGAAAACTTCGTCGCCGCCGTCGTCGGGCTCGATAAAGCCGAAGCCCTTGTCCTTGATTACCTTCTTGATCGTGCCAAACACAGGTTGCCTCCCCTGCTTCGCCTGCGTGGAGTTCCCTTATGTTGAGGTTATGCGCCGCGAGCCCTATGTAAAAGGGGTTGATGTGTCCTGAGTCTGAAAATTCGCGGCGCTGTAACTCCGGCCTGCGGAATCGGGCGAGGGTAAGAAAGTCGAGGAGATTGGGCAGGTGATCAAGACCGTTACGCTGAACGAAATCGAGCGGATTTTCGAAGTGATCGAGCCGATGGGAATCTCGCGCGAGGCCGTCGTGATCCCGCTTCGCCCCGAGCACCCCGGACGCGTGACCGTCCGCAAGGACGGCAAGCTAGAAATCGTCGTCGATCGGGAAGACGACTTCGATCAGTGGATCACTGCGCTGGAGGGCCGGATTCGGGATGCGATGGAGCGTGGGCAGGACTGAGCTCGATCATCACCGCGCCGTGATCGACCATCTGCCCCTCTTCGACCAGGATCTTCTTGACGCGCGCCGGCGTTTCGGAGGAGAGCGTCGTCTCCATCTTCATCGCTTCCAGCACGAGCAATCCCGCGCCCGCCTCGACCTCGTCGCCTTCCTTGACCAGGATGCGCAGCACCTTGCCCGGCATCGGAGCGCATAGCTCCGGCGTCGCGAGACCCTTGGCCGCCGGCGAGCGACCTTCC
>JAKAVX010000013.1 GCA_021827465.1 Deltaproteobacteria bacterium
ACATTCGGTTCCTGGCCTACAACACGCGCTTTCTTGTCCCGAGCTGGGTTCAGGTGCCGCATCTGGCCTCGCATCTGCTCTCGAGGATGACGCGGATGCTGCCTGGGGAGTGGGAGAAGGTGTACGGCCATCCGGTGTATTTTGCCGAGACGTTTGTCGATACCACGCGGCATCGGGGCACCTGCTACCGGGCGGCGAACTGGCAGTTTCTCGGGCGCACCCAGGGACGAGGCAAGGACGATCTGACGCACCGGCCGAACCGCACGGTGAAGGACGTGCTGGGACTGGCGCTGGTGGAGGACTATCGCCAGCGGCTGCACTCGGCATGAGTCGCAAGGGTCGCAAGCCACACCGGCATGCCCCGATGGGCAAGCCGCCCGCGATGGAGGTGAACCTGGAGGAGCTCGCGGGCGTGCTCGAGCGCGCCAAGGGAGCCTTGAGTGCCGATGATCACGCGAAGCTGACGAGGGCAATGGCCGCGCTTGCCTCGACGACGCAGATCGTGGCCGAGCTGATCGCGCAGCTGCAAGGGAAGAAGACCTCCCTTGAGCGGCTGCGCCGGATGCTCTTTGGAGCGCCGACGGAAAAGACCGATGAGGTGCTGGGCGAGGAACGCCCCGGTGCGGGTCGGCCGGATGGAGCCGGGAGCGCACCGGAGGATGGCGCACCCGCCCGCAAGAAGGCCCCTGGCCACGGGCGCACCGCGGCGAGCGCCTACTCTGGGGCCGAACACATCCGGGTTGCGCACGCGGATCTGTCCCGGGGCGATGCCTGCCCCGAGTGTCCCCATGGCAAGGTCTATCCGCTCGAACCCCCGGCGGTATTGGTGCGCATCACGGGGATGGCGCCGCTTGGGGCGCGGGTATACGCCTGTGATCGGCTGCGCTGCAATCTATGCGGGCAGGTTTACACCGCCGCCGCGCCTGCCGGGGTGGGGAACGAGAAGTACGATGCGAGCGCCACCGCCATGGTGGGGATGCTGCGCTATGGCGCCGGGCTGCCGTTCAATCGCATCGAACAGCTGCAGAAAGCGATGCGAGTGCCACTACCGGCGGCCACGCAGTGGGATCTGGTCAGAGGTGCCCTCCCGCAGCTGCTGCCCGCACACGAGCAGCTGATCGAGCAGGCCGCCCAAGGCACCGTGGTGCACAACGACGATACGGCCATGAAGCTGCTCGAGCTGACCGCCGAGCAGCGCGCGGCGGCGCTCGGGGAGGATGCCAAGGGGCGCACCGGGGTGTTCACCTCCGGGATCGTCTCGATCGGCGAGGGACGCAAGATTGCGCTGTTTTTCACCGGCGCGCGTCATGCCGGAGAGAACCTCGCCGAAGTGCTCAAGCGGCGTGCCGCGCAGTTGCCCATCCCGATCCAGATGTGCGACGGCTCATCGAGCAATACGGCAGGGGACTTCGAGACGCTACTCTCGAAATGCAACGCGCATGGCCGGCGCAAGTTCGTCGAGCTCGCCGAGCTGTTTCCTGAGCAGGTGCGTTTCGTGCTCGAGACGCTGCGGGAAGTCTACAAGAGCGATGCCGAGGCCCGTACTCGAGAGCTCAGCCCCGCAGAACGGCTGCGACTGCACCAGCGTGAGAGCGCCCCGCGCATGGCGGCGTTGAAGGAATGGATGGACCGCCAGCTCACCGAACGGCTGATCGAACCGAACTCCCAGCTCGGGGAGGCGATCCGCTATCTGCAAAACCACTGGGAGGGTTTGACACTGTTCCTGCGGGTGGAAAACGTACCACTGACGAATAACATCACGGAAAGAGCCCTGAAGCGGGCCATCCTACACCGTAAAAACTCGTTGTTCTACAAGACGCTCAACGGCGCAAAGGCCGGCGATGTCTTCATGAGTTTGATTTACACCGCAGAGCTGAGCGGGGTCAATCCGTTCGAATACCTCACCGCCCTGCTGCGCCACCGGCTCGAGCTCGCCGAGCGCCCGGGCGAGTGGATGCCCTGGAACTTCCACTCGACGCTCGCTCGCCTGCGGGCGGGCCCGGACCCGCCCGCATAGGGATCGGGTCCGAGCTTTCCAGTCAGGAGGGTCTCGCTGCGGGCGGCTCGAGGGCAACCCGCCGCCACATCGGGGCCGCCTGGGCCACGGACGGGTTACCACCCCAGATCAGGGCGGTAAACTCGTGCGCCGCAAGGCTGCGGCTCACCGCATCGGTTGCTGTGGGCCAGTGCCGGAATCGCCCGGCTGACATACGCTTTTGCGCCAACCAGAAGCCTTGCCCATCATAGAGCAAAATTTTTATAGCCTTCGCCGAACGGGAACGAAACACAAACACCGTACCATCCATGGGGTCAACTGAAAGCACACCACGGCACAGCTGACTGAGTCCATCAATCCCACGGCGAAAGTCGACAGGATCAATCGCCACGAGCACACGCATCTGCGGTGTGATCTGGATCACGACTGCGACCCCCAGCCTGCACGACACAACTCTAGCACCACTTCCTTCGCCGCCCCGGGGGACATCTCGAGCTCAAGGCACTCTCCGGCAGGTCCGGCAAGACGCACACGGCACATCTGTCCTACCGAAGGCAAAGCGCTGGGCAGCTCCAGAAACTTTACCGCTCCACCGCGTGCAGGCAAGGGCTTCACTGTCCGGCCGGCCGATGCCGCCACTGGACCAGCGCCGCTCGTACGCTTGAGCTTGTTGTACTCTAACCCCAATGCCCGGGCGGTCCGATGCACCCCGTGACGCCGTGCCAGGCGCCCCGCCTCACTCCACGCCCATCCCGGTAGCGCCTTGCCGGGACTGCTGCCTCGGCGAAACTCATCCAGCCGTCGCCGCAGTCGAATCAAATCCCGCGCCTGCTCGTTCTCGGTTCTGTTCATGCGTCGCTCCAACCGCCCGAAATGGGCGTCGTCACAACGCTAGCAACCTCCCGCATCGCCAGTCACGCATCCTTGCCGGAAGGACACGAAAGAAGTCGAGCGCGCGATGCAGGAGACGACTTTGCAGAAGCTCGAACGCGAGCGCGAGAAGCTGCTGGCGGAGATGCGGCAGGGTGCCCTGTTTCCCGAGCTCGTTCGCGAGAGGGAGCAGGAGCTGCGCGATCTCGAGGAAGAGCTTCGCCGTCGGCGGCACCACTATCAAGAGCTCCTCGAGCAGCTCCAGCTCGAGCAGGGCCGGGTCGTGGAGAGGCTCCTGCCCAAGCGGTACACGCTTCGAGGCCGGGTCCAGATCTTCCCCGTGGCGGTCGAGGTTCGACTGCGTGAGGCACGGCCATGATGCTGGGGAATGGCCCCGATGCCCCAATCTGGTGGGCCTCGCTCAAGCACGGAGGCATGCTCATCGCGCCGGCGCGCCTGGTCGAGCACTTCGCTCTGGACTGCCCGCCGCTCGCACGCCACTTAGCGGATCGCCTCCGCCGAGACTTGCTTCGCGTCCGGACCACCGACGGCGAGCATCTGGCGGCTCTTCTGGACACCGTGTTGGAGGACGTTCTCGGACTTGATCGTGCGCGCTGGGCGAAGGGCAACGAGGTCGACACGCGCTGGTCTCATAAAGCGCTGACCGCGGAGATCGTCAAGCCGCGGCGAGTCTGGCACGCGACCGACGAAGTGGTCCTGCCAGTCTTCGTAGCCGATGGTTCAGCTTCTGGCGACCGCTATGCAGACGAAGGTCGGCTTGGAATCGGCCGCGGCCGTCGACCCGTCTCGCGTGTCGTGGAGTGGCTCCGTCGGTCCGGGGAGAAGGTCGCGCTACTCACGAACGGGCGCCAGTGGCGGCTGATCCACGCGGGCGCGGATTACGATGCCTGGTGCGAGTGGGACACCGATCTATGGTTTGAAGAAGGCGTCCCGGGGCCGCAAGTCACGGCGCTCCGGATTCTGCTCGGCGAGGCCGCACTCCGGCCTCCCAAACCGAGGGAACCGCCGCTGCTCATTGCCGCCATCCTCGCGTCCAGGCGTGGGCAGGCCGAGCTCTCGGCTGCCTTGGGGGAACGTGTTCGGCTTGCGGTCGAGATCCTCATCCGCGAGTCGGCACCCGCTCTGGCCACCGTTGACGGCGACGGACCGGGGAAGGTCTCACGCCGCGACCTGTACATCGCCGCAACCCGCATGGTGATGCGCTGTGTGGTCGTGCTCTTCGCAGAGGCGCGCGACCTATTGCCGCGCGACAACGCGATCTACAACGAGTGCTACGGCGTTCAGGGGCTCCGCGAACAGCTCGCACGGCTCGCCGGTGGGCGCGCCGAACGGCTTCGTCACTCGCACAGCGGCTGGCCGCGGCTCCTCGCGCTCTTTCGCTTGATCCATCAGGGCTCGCCGCACGAGGCGCTTCCCATTCCGCGGTACGGTGGCGGCCTCTTCGCGGCCGGCGACCGCACCTCGAAGGATGGGGTACTTCGTGCGCTTGCCGCGTTCGAGGACCCCAGCAACGCGCCGAGCGACGCGGCGATTCACGAGATCCTCGAGTTCCTCTGCGTCAGCAAGGTGAAGGTGCGCCAGGGGCGATCCAGCAAGTGGGTTGCTGCGCCCGTTGACTTCTCGGACCTGTCCTCCGAGTACATCGGCATCCTCTACGAGGGTCTCCTCGACTTCGAGCTACATCGCGCGCCTGACCACGACGCCATCGTCTTCCTTCGACTGGGCGACGAGCCCGCGTTGCCGCTCTCCCGTCTCGAAGAGGAGATGGCGCCGAAGAGGCTCGCAGATCTCATGGGCAAGCTGAAGAAGAGCACGAAGAAGCTGGCCGCCGCGGAGGGCGAGAGTGACGAGGATGAAGCCCAGGGCGAGGAAGACGACGACACGGCCAGCGCGGAGGAGGAGCTGGCAGAGGAAGTGCAGCCCGAAGCACCGACGGAAGAGGAGCCTGCCGACGCCGCGTTTCGAGAGGAGTCAGGCTTCGACATCGTGCGTGAGGTCCGCGAGCGCGCGGAGATCTGGGCCCAGAAGGCAGTCACGGAGGCGAAGCTCGTTCCGTATCCCCGCCACGACACGGACGCAGCGGTGCGCGACCGGCGGGCCGAGGAGGTCAAGCGCCGGGGTCGCGCGCTGTACCGACTCGTCTTGCCCGGCCAGTGGTATCTCGTGCGGTGGGGCGGCACGCGCAAGGGCGCTGGAACCTTCTACACGAGGCCGCAGCTTGCCGTCCCGACGGCACGCCGCACGCTACAGCCTCTCTGCTACGAAGCTGCTGATCAGGCGAAGGATGAGGGGACCGGACTCATCACTGTCACCAAGTGGATTCCGCGTCGGCCGGAAGAGATCCTGGCGCTCAAGATCTGTGACCCGTCAATGGGTTCCGGGTCCTTCCTCGTCGCCGCCCTGCGCTATCTGACCGACGCCCTCGTCGAGAGTCTTCACTTCCACAGACGGCTTCACGCGAAGCCCGACGGTGCGATCTGCAAGCTCGCTGACGGACTTCCTCTCGACCATCCGTCCCAGGAAACACTGCCGGTCCCTCCCGACCATCCAGAGTTCGACGACCGCCTCGCCGCGAGGCTCAAGCGCCACGTGGTCGAGCGCTGCATCTACGGCGTCGACATCGATCCCCTCGCTGTCGAGCTCGCGCGTATGGCCCTCTGGGTCGAAACTATGGATCGGCAGCTGCCCTTTGGGTTCCTCGACCATAAACTGCGTTGCGGAAACGCGCTGGTCGGCTGTTGGTTCGATCGCTTCCAGGACTATCCGGTTATGGCGGTCGAGCGGGACGATGCCGGCGACAAGAACCACACGTGGGTGACCGGAAGTTCCGCCGACGAGAAGGCCGTGTGGACGAAGCGTTGGAAGGAAGCCAAGAACGACGTCGTCAAGCCAGAGGCGCGTGCTTGGATCAGTGCGCGCCGAGAGGATGCGTTCCCGTTCATGCGCGCTGGATACTCAGCGACGCGCCTTCACGATGAGGGACTCGCCGTCTTCCGTGAACTACACGAGTTGCCTGTACACGAGGTGGATCGCCGCGAAGATCTTTATCGCGATAAGATCGCCAACAATCCCGCTCTCGGGCGCCTGCGGGAGGCGTTTGATACGTGGTGCGCCATATGGTTCTGGCCGGGGGACAACCTGGACCTGATCCCGAGCCCCCGGACTTTCCACGATCCGCCCAAGGCTGTTCGCGCGATCGTCGCGCGTCTGCGAGACGAACTCCTGTTCTTCCACTGGGAGATCGAGTTCCCGGACGTCTTCACCGGCCCCGGATCTGGGTTCGACGCCGTCATCGGCAACCCGCCCTGGGAGATCCAGAAGCCGAACTCCAAGGAGTTCTTCTCGAACGTCGATCCGCTGTACCGCACCTACGGGAAGCAGGAGGCCCTTCACTCGCAGAAGGAGTACTTCGAACGCGACGCAACGATTGAGCACGGCTGGGTTTCGTACAACGCGCGGTTCAAGTCGCTTTCGACGTGGAACAAGTTCGCGGCGTCTCCCTTCGGAGACGCCGAAGACGGAGAGGGTCGCTTCTCCTTCACGAGGTCTGGTGCCGATAATGCGACGCTCCACGAGAGTTGGCGTCGGAGTCGTGCCGGCCGCACGGGATACGCTGATCCGGAGCACCCATTCCGCTATCAAGGTTCAGCGGACATCAACACCTATAAGATGTTCTGCGAGGCCGGCCGCGCGCTGCTGCGCAAGGACGGCTACCTTGGCCTCCTGGCGCCGTCGGGTATCTACACAGACAAGGGGTCTACGGACCTTCGCACGCTGCTGCTCGAGAAGAGCCGGTGGGAGTGGCTCTTCGGCTTCGAGAACCGGCAGGGAATCTTCGATATCCATCGGTCGTTCAAGTTCAACCCGATCATCGTGCGCAAGGGTGGGAAGACCTCCGCCATTCGCACGGCGTTCATGCACCGCGATGTCGAGGACTGGCAGGAGGCCGAGAGATACGCGCTGCCGTATCCACACGAGCGCGTCGAGCAATTCAGTCCGCGATCGAGGGCGATCCTCGAGATCCGATCGGAACGCGACCTCAATGTCCTAGAGAAGATGTACGCGAGCTCCGTCCTGCTCGGCGATGAAGGCCCAGACGGATGGGGAGTCCGGTACGCCTGCGAGTTTCACATGACGAACGACTCGAAGCTCTTCCCGCCGCGCCCCAAGTGGGAGGAGCGTGGCTTCAAACCGAACGAGTACGGGTTGTGGATTGGGCCCAAGGGCGAGGTCGCGCTACCCCTTTACGAGGGCCGCATGGTCGGTCAGTTCGACTTCAGCGAGAAGGGGTGGGTTCGCGGAAAGGGACGAAGTGCGGAGTGGCGGGCCATTGACTTCCCGTCCAAGGTGTTCGAGCCACAGTACCTGATGTCCCGAGACGACTTCGCCAAAAGCGATGCGTTCCGCGGACTCAAGATCGGCTTGCTCGCCGTCGGTTCTGCAACCAACGCGCGCTCGATGGTCTGCGCAAGCCTGTATGACCTACCGTGTGGGAATGCGGTGCCGGTCCTGAAGCCCTCTCAGGGCAATTCAAGCTCCCTGCTGTTGGTCGCTACGGTCAACAGTCTCTCGTATGATTTCGCTCTCCGCTGCCGACTCGGCGGGGTTAATCTCAACTATTTCGTCATCGAGGAGACGCCCTTGCCTCGCCCGACAAAGTGGGGCGTCGCGCAAACGCTGGCGAGGGCAATCGCGAGCCTTTGCTGGCCGCATGCAATGTTTGCACCCGTCTGGAACGTGCTAGGTGGGCAGGAGGGTCAACTCAGATCGAAAGCGTGGAAGAGGCTGTGGGCCGTAACTGAGTACAATCGCTTGCGGCTGCGATGCGTCCTGGACGCAGTCGTTGCCTATATTTACGGCCTTGATGTTCACGATATGGAATGGCTGCTACGCGATTGCGATCACCCGGTGGAAGCGACGAGATCGGATGAATTCACGCGCTCCCTCGACCCGAAAGGCTTCTGGCGCGTCGACAAGGAGAAGGATCCGGAGCTGCGCCACACGGTCCTCACGCTTGTTGCGTTCCAGGAGCTGAAGCGCTTCGGTCTCGAGGCGTTCCTCGCCCTCAACGAGGGCGAAGGGTGGATGCTCCCTGAGACGCTTCGGCTCGCGGATTACGGTCTCGGTCATGACGACCGTGCGAAGAGCCCCCAGCCGGTCGCATCGCGCCTCGGACCGCGCTTTTTCCCATGGCAGCTCGAGCAGGGCGTCGAGGAGTCCTGGGAGGAGTGCGCGCGTCACGCGGAGCGACTGGAGATGCTCCTGGGACGCCCTTTAGGAGGGGATGCCGGGACCCAGGACGCGACCCCCGACAGCGCCCGAAGACCAACCGATCTGTTCGGGCACACGCTTCAGACCGACCTGTTTGGAAACGTGGTCGCGGGAAGAACAACCCGCGGAAAAAGAGGTAGATGACACATGCTCAACCCGATCACGTATACCGAGCACGTTGTCGGCGACTTTCTGCGTTACCAGCTCACGACGTATCCGTTCGCCGATCGCAGCCTTCACGAGCAGATGCGCCACCTCCTCAACCTCGAGGAGACGCGTGCGACGCCTCTGCTCAAGGGCCCCTATGTCAGCCTGAGCAGGTCGTTTCGCAAAGGAGCAAAGGTATCCGACCTCGTCGCAGCCGGTATATTGCACCCGCACGTCGCGAACCTCGTGCCCTATCCTCACGTGTATGGGCATCAGGAAGCGGCGATCCGTGCCATTGGGTCTGGCAAGACTACCCTCGTCTCCACCGGCACGGGCTCGGGCAAGACGGAATGCTTCCTCTATCCCATCATCAGCCGCTGCCTAACGCTGCGAGATCAGCGGGCCCCGGCCGGCATCGTGGCGGTCATCGTCTACCCGATGAACGCGCTCGCTGAGGACCAGCTCGGTCGCCTCCGCGAACTCCTTGCCGGCACGGGCGTCACCTTCGGCATGTATATCGGCAAGACTCCCGAGCGTGCCGAGGACGTTCCGGGGACTCGGCTCGCCTCCGGCGCGTCTCGCGCCGACTACCTACGGACTCTCGAGACCGCGCGCAAGGAGAAGCAGTCGCACGCCATCCATCCGTCCGAAGAGTGCATTGCACGTGACGAGATGCGCATGCCTGGCAAGCAGCCGCGTATCTTGCTCACAAACGTCAAGCAGCTCGAGCTGCTGTTGACGAGACAGAAAGACGTCGAACTCTTCGACGGGGCTCGGCTTGAGTTTCTGGTATTCGACGAAGCGCACACGTTCAGCGGTGTTGGGGGGGCAGAGACGGCCTGTCTCATTCGCCGCCTGCGTACCTACTGCGGACGTGGTCCGACGGAGACCGTCTGCGTCGCCACTTCGGCGACCATCGCGGATCCGGAGCGCGGTCCTGAGGCGGGGCGCGATTTTGCGGCCCGGTTCTTTGGCGTTCCCTCTGCCTCCGTGACGCTGGTCGGCGAGGAATATGAACCGGACGTCTGGGCGAGCAGCCGCAAACTGTCCGGGCCGCTCCCCGGGGATCCATCGGTTCAGCTTCGCACGGTGCTGGACGCTGTGGCGGGCGTCGAAAACGACGGGCCGCCCGATGGGGCGATTCGGCTGCTTCAGAGTGTCTTCCAGTCGATGACGGGGTCGCGTCTCGATGCGGCCCGGTGGCAGGAGAGCCTCTACGACCGGCTCGCGGCGAACGAACTCGTGTACCAAATCGCGGAGGCGCTGCGCGCCCCTCGTCCGCTCGACGATTTGGTCGAGGATCTGGCTTGCACGGTCGGCCGCTCCGTGCCCGAGGAAGAAGTCCTCGCCTGGCTTGCGGTGGGTGCCGTATCGCGGAAGGAGGGTCGCCCTCTGCTGCGGCCGGTGGTCCACGCGTTCGTCAGGGGCGTTGGTGGCGCCGTGGTGACGTTCCCCGGGGACGTGGTCGGCCCGAAGCTCTGGCTCTCGGCAGAGGAAGCTGTCGCGGGCGACAGCAATCTCTACAGATTGCCGGTTCTGAGCTGCACGACGTGCGGACAGCACTACTTCGTGCATCACGCGGCCGATTTCAGCTTTCTCGAAAAAGCGCCGGAGGGCGGGGAGGCCGTCGAAAACAGGGTCGTCTGGCGCCCGCTTGATCCCGCTCAGGGCGGCAAGCGCCTGGTTCTGGTCGACCGGCTTGCCACAGAGGATCAGGGCGACGAGGGAGCAGAAGGTGAAGAAGGAGAGGGCACTCCGACGCCGCGCCGTTGGGGTGCACCGATATTTTTCTGTCGGATCTGCGGCTCGCTGCATCCCACCCAGCAGTCTCGTTGCGACGGTTGCGGGCGCGAGGGCGCGCTGGTCGGGCTCTTCGTAGTGCGCCAGAAGCAAACTGTCCCTGGCTACCTCACGTCCTGCGTGGCGTGCGGCGCGCTGGGGCGCCAGCGCGTAGGCCTCTACCGCGAGCCGGCGCGCCCGGTCAGGGCCGTGGCGGTGTCGGACGTGCACGTGCTCGCGCAGAACATGCTGCAATACGCCGAGCGGCGACGCTTGTTGATCTTCGCGGATAACCGTCAGGACGCCGCCTTCCAGGCCGGCTGGATGCAGGACCACGCCCGCCGCTACCGGCTGCGAGCACTGATCTACGAGCGCCTCGTTCAAGGGCCGGTGTCCGTCGGCGATCTGACCGCGCACCTGGATGAGCTACTGGACCGCGATGACGACCTGTCTCGGGTGCTCGTTCCCGAGGTCTGGCGCGTTCACCGCAAGGAGGCGGAGGGCATTCGGCACAGTGAAGAGCGCAAGCGTTTTCTCCGCATCCAGGTTCTCCGCGAGATCACGACGAGCATGCGACAGCGGATCGGCCTCGAGCCGTGGGGCCGCCTAGTCGTTGAATACGCGGGTCTTTCTCCGGACCTCGCGTTCTTCCATATGTGGTCGGCGCGGCTCGATACGTTCCCCGCTGATCTTGTATCGGGCGTCGCGACACTCCTCGACATCACCCGTCGGAGCGCTCTGGTCCTCGACCGCGAGGGCCTCATCTTTTCACGCTTCTGGCAGGACGGAGACTTCGAGATCCAGCGTGGCTATCTACCCCTGATGCCCGGCGTCCCGAAAGGGCTGAAGTTACGACGCGAGCCGGGGGACGACTCGGCGCGAGTGCAGCAGTGGCTGAGCGAGCGCGGCGAAACGCTCGCGAAGCAGCTCGCGCGGCGATTCCGAGTACCAACGGATCAGATCGACGAGTTCTTTGACGAGTTGTGGTGCCTGTTGACCGACGATCTGAAGGTTCTTGCTCCCGTCACGCTCACCGGCTCGCGTAACCGAGCGCTTCCGCGCTGTGCTGGCGTCCGCCAGGTCGATGCCGACAAGCTGCGACTCATCGCCCATCGAGGAGTTTTCCGCTGTAACACTTGCCGGCGCGCGTACGTCCGCGCCACGCCCCATATGGTCTGCGCCGCATGGCGCTGCAAGGGCACCCTCGTCGCTGAGCAGGAAAACGGTGAGGACTACGACCTCATGGTGCTCGACAAAAACTTCGCGATGCTACGGCCACGCGAGCACTCGGCGCAGATTCCCCCAGAGGACCGGGAGATTCTCGAGCGTGCCTTCAAGGGAGAGCACGAGCTGGTCAACACGCTCGTGTGCACGCCGACACTCGAGCTCGGTGTCGATATCGGCGCCCTCGATGCCGTTCTGATGCGCAACGTGCCCCCGCTGCCCGCGAACTACTGGCAGCGCGCGGGGCGTGCCGGGCGCCGACATCGCATGGCCGTGAACTTCACGTATGCGCGCCCGGCGAGTCACGACCGCGCATACTTCGCGGACCCTCTCAAGCTCCTTCAGGGACTGATCTCGCCACCGAGATTCAATCTAAAGAACGAGCTCATGGTGCGCAAGCACGTCCACGCCGCCGTACTGACCGTGCTCTTCCGGCTGACACGGCCTGGCAGTCCATTGAGCGAGGAGAACCGCAAGGAGCTGGATGCGGCGCTGCGTCATTGCTTCCCGACCCAGGTCAAACATTTTCTCTTCGACGATGCCGGATATGTGCGATCGTCTCCGTTCGACGTTGGACCGCTCGGTATCGTCGTGTCGAAGCACGAGGCCACCATCATCGAACACGTCCGTCAGGTGTTCGAGCAGGGATGGCCGGCGGAGGACGCGGCAGTTGTCGCGCCCGATCGCCTCGCGTTGCAGACAGGAGCGATTGCGGAGCGTCTGGCCGATGTCATCGCGCGGCTGGCGCGACGCCTCCAGTGGGCGCTCGACCAGATGCGGAGACTCGACGAAGCGCGTGCGAAGAAGGGAACGCTCGATCCGGATGAGGATGCGCTGAGACTGCGCTGTGACCGCCTCGTGAAGAAGCTCAAGGGCATCGACACTCGTCGGCGACGCGAGGCGGAAGGGTACGACGACACGAACACATACGCTGTGCTTGCGGCCGAAGGCTTCCTGCCGGGGTACGGACTGGATATCGGCGCTGTCGTTGGCTTCCACCAGGCACCTCGGTACGGGACCGATCTCCGCGACTGGGAGCTGCGCCGTGCGTTGGCGCTGGCGCTTCGTGAGTACGTCCCGGGCAACCTCATCTACGCCAACGGGCATCGCTTCTATCCTCGCTTCTTCCACCTAGAGGCGACCGAGCCGACGATCTTTCAGGTGGACGTCGCGAACGAGGCGGTGGTCGAAATTGGTACGGCGACGGCCAGCGGCGCAGTTGGACTCGGTGCAATGGCGTTGGCTGCGGTACCGATCTGCGACGTCGATTTGCCTCACCAGTCGCACATCTCCGATGACGAGGACTATCGGTTCCAGCTCCCGGTCTCTGTCTTCGGGTCCGAGCAGTCCCGGCATGGCGCCGGCAAAGCATACCGCTGGGGCCCGAAGGACGTGTCGCTGCGTGCGTCGGTCGAAATCCGCCTAGTGAACGTTGGCCCTGCGCAGCTTGTCCGAGGCTCGTCGCGGCTCGGCTATCCGCTCTGCCTGGTCTGCGGACAGAGTCGCTCTGCCCTTGCGTCGCAGGTGGATCGCGACCAGTTCGCGGCCGATCACCGCGAGCGCTGCGGTCGGCCCGTGGAGTCCGCGGGCTTCTTCGCTGACATCATTGCAGACGCGCTTTGCTTGCAGCGGTGCGCGAACCGTGAAGAGGCGTACAGCGTCGCCGAGGCACTTCGGAAAGGCGCGGCTGAAATTCTCGAGATGGAGCGCGAGGACCTGCAGATCCTTACGCTCGGGCGCGCTGGAACGGAGGAGGTAGACGTTCTGCTTTACGACCCGATGCCGGGTGGTTCGGGGCTCCTCGACCAGATGACGAGCCGTTGGTCCGAGGTCGTCACGGCGGCGCGCGCGATCGTCGAGGGTTGTCCGTCTGCGTGCGCGACCGCCTGCATCGATTGCTTGTACACATTTCGCAACGCGTTCTACCACCAGCACCTCAACCGGAACACTGCGGCCGATCGGCTTCGCACGTGGGGCGACACGCTGTCTTTCGGGCACGACATTCCGCCTCGGCTCCCGTCCACGGACTCGGGCGGGCTGCCCGTGAACGAGGCGGAGGCGACCCTGCGCGCGCTCCTCGAACGCGCCGGCCTCCCTTCGCCAGTCGGGCAGCGGCCCATCGGCCTTGGCAGGCCCCTCGGTTCAACCACGCCCGACTTCTTCTATGAGGATCCGGATGGCCGGACCGAAGGGATCTGCATCTACCTCGATGGCATGAGCGAGCACATCCATGGCAACGCCGCCACGCAACGTCATGATCGCGAGGTGCGGGAGGAGTTGCGCCACCGTGGCTACGAGGTCTTTGAGATCCCCTTCGGGCACCTCAGCGATCGCGACGCAATGGTCCGGCACTTTTATCGGCTTGGCCGCATCCTGCTGGGGAAGGAACAGGCAGGAAGGCTCCGCGATGAGCCGCGGTGGTTCGTGACGGAGGCCGACCCGACCCAGGAGACCGCAGGAGTAGGCGGCGAAGTCCATGAGACACTCAAACCGTAGATGATTTCGCTCATCGACGAACAACTGCAAAGAGAATCGCGGGCTGCGATCGGCACTCGCTGCGGATCTGCGATGTCCGATGCCGCCAAGGTCTCCTGCGAAGCAGGAATCAGGGCCTCGATCTCTGAACGCGGCACCGTGGTAAGATAGCGATAGGCATATGAAAAGGTGTGCTTCCGTCGATCGGGGTGTTCTATGGGCGGAGGGAGAGCGACACTGTGGCAGTATCGGCCTACAAGATTTGGGCAGTCGGCCCGAGAGTGGGAAACAGCGCGACGGCCCCTATTCACGTAGGGGTTGCAGGGATCGCAAAATCTAATGCGGTTGGTCCTCCTACAACTGTCTCAAATGAGCTCGTCTGTAGTCGGCTTGCATCGGCGCTGCTCCTTCCAACCCCACCGGGATTCCTGATCCAACACAATGGGTCTCCGCATTTCGTTTCCTTAGACTTCAATCTCGCCGGGCACACATTGCCTCCAGCGAACGGAGCGTCAGTGGTAGCCGCACACGCCGAGCTGTCCTGGGGAATCGTTCTATTTGACATGTGGATTCTAAATGGTGACCGCCATTCCCAAAACGTGGCGCATGACAGTACTACAAACGCTGTGCAGATCTTTGATCACAGCCACGCGTTGTTTGCGAGAGGTCGGCAGCAAATGATAGACAACGGGGCATTGCCAGGAATAGGCGGCCACTGCATTGCGCCGCATCTTAGTAGCTTATTCGGTCTTGATGGTTGGTACGCCAGGATCAACGCTTTACCAGAGTACTTTGTTCGAACGTGCGTTCACGACGTAGCGGAGCCTCACTTTGGCGTGACGAAAGATGAGGCGACGTACTGCGCTGATTGGTTGCTCGAGCGTCGCAAGAAATTGAAAGATATCGTGTTTTCGAATCGCAACGTTTTCCCTAAGATACCCGAAGCGGCATGGAGTGTTTGTGACAAAAAGTCCCTAATAACTGCCGCCGCTCCCGAACAGCCTGCAACATCCGCTAAGGCTGAGAGTGGCGTTCAAAGCCCTCCAGGAGAGATGCCATGAGCGTTCAATATTGGATTGCTCAACACATCGACGATCCATTTCGAAACGAACCGAGAAATGTGGGTGTGATCGTTCGGCTCAACGGTGAATTCGTCGCACGTTTTTTTGGCGAGCAGTCTGATGGCACGGTCGATGGAAGACGGCTCCGCGGATTGCGCTATCCGGATGTATACAAGCAGTGGCTGAGCTATTGGCGTGCAGAGACTATGAGGGGCGCTATAGAGAACGTAGTCGCTCTAGTTGCATCAAACTATCGCGTCATCCCCGGAGGAGAGGTTACTGACACCGGTAGCGATTCAGTGGGTGACATTGCGAATTACCTATATTCA
>JAKAVX010000719.1 GCA_021827465.1 Deltaproteobacteria bacterium
CGCCTTGACCGCGGCCGAGAAACCGACGCGCGAAACCGAAAGTCCCACGTTCACGGCCGGCCGCACGTTGGAGTTGAACAGGTCGGCGTCGAGTACGATCTGGCCATCGGTGATCGAGATGACGTTGGTCGGGATATAGGCCGAAACGTCGCCGGCCAGCGTTTCGATGATCGGGAGAGCGGTGAGCGATCCGCCGCCCTCTTCTTTGCTCATCTTGGCCGCGCGCTCGAGCAGGCGCGAATGGAGATAGAAAACGTCGCCGGGATAAGCCTCGCGTCCGGGCGGCCGGCGCAGCAGCAGCGAAAGCTGGCGGTAGGCCTGGGCGTGCTTGCTGAGATCGTCGTAGATGAGTAGCGCGTGGCGGCCCGAATCGCGATAGTACTCGCCCATCGTGCATCCCGCGTACGGTGCGATGAACTGAAGCGGCGCCGCCTCGGACGCGGTGGCCGCGACCACCGTCGTGTATTCCATCGCGCCGTACTTCTGCAGTTTGTCGACCACCTGCACCACGGTCGAGCGCTTCTGCCCGATCGCCACGTAGATGCAATGCACGTCCTGGCCGCGCTGATTGATTATGGTGTCGATTCCGATCGCGGTCTTGCCGGTCTGCCGGTCGCCGATTATCAGCTCGCGCTGCCCGCGCCCGATCTGCAGCATCGCGTCGATCGCCTTGATTCCAGTCTGAAGCGGCTCCTTGACCGGCTGGCGGCGGATGATACCGGGCGCCTTGAGTTCTATACGGCGCGTATGGGTCGTGCTGATCGGCCCCTTGCCGTCGATCGGCTGGCCGAGCGAGTTGACCACGCGGCCGAGCAGCGCCTCGCCGACCGGGACTTCCGAAATCCTGCCGGTTCGCTTGACCTCGTCGCCCTCTCCGACCGCCTGAGGATCGCCGAAAAGCGCGGCGCCGACGTTGTCCTCTTCGAGGTTGAGGACCATGCCGTAGATGGAATGGGGGAACTCGAGCAGTTCGCCCGCCGCCGCGTTCTGAAGTCCGTAGATGCGTGCGATGCCGTCGCCGCATGAGATCACGCGGCCGGTTTCGCGCACCGCGATGGTGCCTTCGAAGCCTTTGATCTCCTGCTTGAGGATGTCACTGATCTCTGAAGGTCTGATATCCGCCATTCTATATGTCCGCTCCCGGCAGTCTCATCCGGCAAGTCTGCGCCCGGCTTCTTCGAGTTGCGCCGCCAGGCTACCGTCATAAATTTTACCGCCAATCTCGGCGGTAACGCCCCCCAGCAGCGCATTATCGGTCTTAACTGTCGCGATGACTTTTTTACCCGCAATCGCTTCCAGACCGGCCACGACCCGTTTGACCACTTCTTCGCTTGGTTGGCTGGCGAAAGTAAGCGTGGCCCGCGTCCGCCCGAGCAGGTCGTCGACCAGAGCGCGATAAGCTTCGGCAATTGCGGGAAATTCGGCTATCCGGCCGTGACGCGCGACCACTACGGCGAATGATCTCAGCGGAAAACTGAGCCCAAGGCGCTCCGCGATCTTCGCAAGCGCTTCCTGGCGCGCCTCGGGCGACACCTCGGGCGCGAGCAGGCGTGTCAGTATCTCCGGCGCCTCGACCGTGCGGGAAAGCTTCTCGAGCTCCGCACCCCACGCCTCCACCTGGCCGCGCTCCGCGACTTCAAGCAGCGCCCGCGCGTAGCGCCTGGCAACTCGTGCGCTGTTCATCGCGAGGCCTCCGACCTGACCCGCTCCATGAAGCCCTCGACCAGCCGTTCCTGGTCGGCCGGCTCGAAGCTTCGAACGATTAGCTCGCGCGCCATCGCCGACGCGCTTATCGCAAGCCGCGCGCGCACTCTGCGCCGGCCGTCTTCGGCGAGCGCCCTGGCGGTAAGCTCGGCGTCGCGGCGGGTGCGATCGGCGCCCACACGTCCGGCCTCGCGAAGCTTCGCCACCTGGAAGGCGGTTTCGCGAGCGATTTCCTCGGCAAGCTTCTTCAATTCGTCTTCAAGGCTCGCCGCGCGGGTGCGGGCACGCTCGGCCATCTCCTCGGCCTGCTTGCATCCCGCTTCGAGCCGCTCGAGGTCGGAGCGGATGAGCCGCGCGCGTTCCTTGAAATAGTCCGACGTGCTCGGTCCGGCGTAATAGAAAATTACGAACACGAAGGCGGCGAAATTAATGACGTAAAATACCAGCTTGAGCCACGCGCCGGCGGGCTCGCCGCCTTGCTCAGCCGCAAAAGCGAGCGAAGGCGCCAGCATCGTAGCCAACAATGCGCCTGTCAGGATTCGGGCCTTCATCAATATCTATCGTTCAGGTCGATAATTCAGTTACGCGTCCCGGATTGCGAACCGTTGAGCGGGCGTCCGAGCACGCGCTCGGCAAGCTCGGTGGCCAGTGCCTTGCCGGCCGCTTCGAGTTCCTTCTCCGCGGCCTTGACCTCGTTTTCCACGCGGCTGCGCGCCTCTTCCAAGGCAGCGCGCGCGTCGCTCTTCGCCTGTTCCAGCAGGCGAGCCACTTCAGCTTCGGCGTCTCGGCGTTCGCTATCGCGCTTCGCGGCGGCTTCGCGCCTGACTTCGGCCAGGCGCTGCTCGCGTTGTTCCTCGGCGGCCCTGGCTTCCTTGATAAGCTGCTCGGTCCGCTCGCCCAGATCCTTCAACCTGCGCTCGCGGCGGGTAAGCAGGTCCAGCCCGGGCCGAAAAA
>JAKAVX010000720.1 GCA_021827465.1 Deltaproteobacteria bacterium
GATCGACCGCTTGCATTCAACCAACAATTTCCCGGAATTCACCGGTCGCGTCTGTCCCGCGCCTTGCGAAGAAGCCTGCGTCCTGAACATCAACAACGATCCTGTAACGATCAAGCTGATCGAGAAAAACATAATCGATCACGCGTGGAGCGAAGGATGGATCACGCCGATGCCGCCCGCACGCAAGACTGGAAAGCGTGTCGCCGTCGTGGGATCGGGTCCGTCGGGACTTGCATGCGCGCAGCAACTGGCGCGAGCAGGACATACGGTCACCGTCTATGAGCGCTCCGATCGGATCGGCGGCCTGCTGATGTACGGCATCCCCGACTTCAAGCTCGAAAAGCGCCACGTGCTGCGGCGCGTCGAGCAGATGCGCGCCGAAGGCGTCGAGTTTATTACCAATTGCCACATTGGCATCGATCTGCACGCCGACGAACTGCGCGGCAAGCATGACGCGATCTGCTTGACGCTTGGTGCAACCAAGCCGCGCGACTTGCCGATTCCCGGCCGTGAGTTGAAGGGCATCCACTTCGCGATGGATTTTCTTCCTCAACAGAACAAGCGCGGTTTCGACGACACGATTGATCCCGTCGCCGCGATTACCGCTAAGGGCAAACGCGTTGTAATTCTTGGCGGCGGAGACACCGGTTCAGACTGCCTCGGAACTTCGAATCGACAGGGCGCTATCAGCGTTCATCAATTCGAACTGCTCCCGATGCCGCCGGACCGCCGCACTGCGGATATGCCATGGCCGGATTGGCCGATGATCCTGCGCACCTCGAGCTCGCATGAAGAGGGCGTGATGCGCGACTGGAGCATCAACACCAAACGCTTCAGCGGCTTCAATGGTCAGGTAACGAAGCTCCACGGCGTGCGGCTCAATTGGAAGCGCGACGGCGCGCGCAGCGTTATGGAAGAGGTACCGGGCAGCGAGTTTGAGCTTGATTGCGATCTTGTTTTGCTTGCGCTTGGCTTTCTTGGCCCCCAGCCGGAGGGAATTATATCCGAGCTCGGGCTAAAGCTCGACGGGCGCAGTAATATTGCGACGGAAAATTACGCCGCGAGCGTTCCCGGCGTCTTTGCAGCCGGCGATGCGCGCCGGGGCCAGTCGCTGGTGGTGTGGGCCATTTGGGAAGGCCGCGAATGCGCCCGCGCATGTGACGCCTACCTGATGGGCGACACGTTCCTTCCAAGTAGCCCGGAACCGTAACGCCACCGCGCCGCTTGAGGGGATTGAATTTTCCCTGACGGCGGCGCCCTTCTATATCGAGCGTATAGCAGCCGCAGCGCGTTCCGGCGCTATTTCGCCGTAACCCACGATCGGCTCGAACAACTCGAGCATCGTCCGGTCGCTGCTCATAATCCCGCGCATCGGTCGCGGCCGCAGATGGGTCTGGACAAACAGGTGCGCGATTACCGCCTTGCGCGCGTTGCCCTCATGCGCAAGTTGCCAATTCGCTTCCTCCAGGAGCAGCGCAGCGGCTGCTACATCGGCCAGGTAATTTCCAAAGCTACGCGCGCGAAGCTGGCGCAGGTCGCGGTCGGATCGCGAGAGAAAGCCAAGAGCCTCACGCAGGCTCTTGAGTTCCGCATCGAGGGCCTCCGCGATCGGAGCAAGCGCGGCGGCGGCGCGATCCACCCGTGCGGACAGCGCCGCGAGGCTCGCTTCCATGACCTGTTCGCTTCGCAGCGCGCGAAGAATGTCGAGGCAAATGATGTTCTCGGTGCCTTCCCAAATCGTGTTGGATTGTGCGTCGCGCAAGAGGCGGGCAGTTGGCCAATCTTCGATATATCCATTGCCGCCATGGATCTCTACGGCCTGCGACGCCATTTCGACGCCGCGGCGCGTTGCGCGTAGTTTCGCGACGGGCACCAGCAGGCGCGCGATCGCGCTTTCGTCGGCTGCCGACGCGAAAACCAATGCCGCAGCGGCTTCCAATTCGACCACCATCCCGACCAGCGTCTCCCGCATCATCGGGAGTTCGCGCAGGAGATGGCCGAAGGCGGTCCGATGCGCCGCGAAAATCGCCGACTCGAGAAACGCACGGCGCATGATCCCAAGACCCATCACGGCGACACCACGCCGTGAATCATTGACCATTTCCATCATCCGGTTGATGCCGCGTCCGTCTCCGGCCGCGCCGTTTTCACCTGCGAGCAGGTATGCCTCCGCGCCGACAAAATCCGCCTCTGCCGTCGGCACTGCGCGCGTGCCGAGTTTGTCCTTGATGCGCCGGATATTGATAGCATTGCGCGAACCGTCACTCCGATATTTTGGCACCAGGAAGAGCGCGACGCCGCGCAGTCCGGCGTCCGCACCCTCGGGCCGCGCCAGCGTCGCGATCGCGCCCGCGTCGACGTTGGAGCAGAACCACTTCGAGCCGGTGAGCTTCCAGTGATCTCCGTCGCGGCGCGCCACCGTGGTGAGCGTGCCCAGGTCGGAGCCGCCGGTCTTCTCGGTCATGAACATCGCGCCGTCCCACGCGTCATCAAAATTCGCCGCGGTCAGATGCGGCAGAAAGCGTTTTTGCAGGTCGGGCGGTGCGAATTTCTTCACCAAACCGATAACGCCGCTCGTCATCCCGATCGAGCACAGCATTCCGATCTCCGCCTGCGACAGCATGTAATTGAGCGCGGTCGGCATCACTTGCGGCAAG
>JAKAVX010000721.1 GCA_021827465.1 Deltaproteobacteria bacterium
CAGTCGGTTCCGGAATGTACGGTTTCAGCGCGCTCAAGCGGTTTCCCGGCGCGCGGCTGGTGTCGGTCGATTGGCCGAACGTGCTCAGGCTCGCCGAGCCGACCGCGAAGCAGATGGGGCTCAAGGACCGGGTCGAGTTCCGCCCCGGCGATATTTTCAAGGACGATCTCGGAACCGGCTACGATCTCGTTCTCGCGGTCAACATCTACCATCACTTCAGTGTCGAACAGAACACTCAGCTCAGCCGACGCCTTCACGCCGCAACCGCGCCCGGAGGCCGATTGATCATCGTTGACGCGGTGCCCGACGAAAAGCGCGAGCACGAACGGTTCGCGCTGGTGTTCGCGCTCACGATGCTTATCTGGACCCGGGAGGGCGACACCTATACGCTCTCCGAGTACGAAAAGATGCTGAAGCCGGCGGGCTATCTCGATATCCAACTCAAAGCCGTTCCCGGACCCGCACCATTCCAGGCGATAGCGGCCCGGAAGTAAGCCGCGCGAGCATTTCGTTTTTGTAGCAATGAAGATAAAAGCAGCCGTCGTCGGTGCGACCGGAATCGCCGGCCAGAAGGTGCTGGCCGCACTGGATAACCATCCTGACTTCGAGATAACCGCGCTTGCGGCCTCCGAGCGCTCGGCGGGCAAAACGTATCGCGACGCCATCATCGATCCCGCCAGCGGAATACGGCGATGGTACGTGGCGGGATACGAGCCTCCCGCCGAAGCGCTGGAACTCAAGCTGCAAGACGCGAAATCGCTCAAGCTCGACGGGATCGGCGTGGTCTTCGCCGCGGTCGAATCGGAAGCCGCGCGCGAACTCGAGCCGATTTACGCCGAGCGCGTTCCAACGGTCAGCACCGCCCGGCCCCATCGGACGGAGCCCGACGTTCCGCTGGTGATTCCGGGCGTAAACGTCGATCATCTCGCGATTATCCACGAGCAGCGCCGGCGGCGCGGATGGAAAGGCTATATCGCGACCACTCCCAACTGCACGGCGATCGGGCTTGCAATCACGCTCAAGGCGCTGGACGCGGCTTTCGGCGTCGAGTCGGCGATCGTCACCACGATGCAGGGAATATCGGGGGCGGGACGCGATCTCCCCGCGCTCGACATCCTGGAGAACATCATCCCGTATATCGCGCGCGAGGAAGACCGGGTGAAAATCGAGACGCCGAAGATTCTCGGCCGGCTTGCCGAAGGCTCGATCGCCGACGCGCCGCTTCGTATCAGCGCCACCTGCACTCGCGCGGGCGTGCTCGAAGCTCACACTGAGTCCGTGACCGCGTCGCTCAAGCACGCCGCCTCGGAAGCGGAGGTTATCGGCGCGTTCGAAGGCTTCGGGCGCGAGTTCACCGCGCTCGGGCTCCCGAATTCACCGCGCCACATGATAACCGTGCATCGCGACCCCACCCGTCCGCAGCCGCGCCTTGACCGCGACCTCGAGCGCGGGATGACGACCTCGGTCGGAAGGATTCGCGCTGACGAAGTGATGCCGAACGGATGGAAGTATCTGCTCGTCAGCCATAACAGCGAGATGGGCGCGGGACGCGGCGCGGTGCTGCTCGCCGAGTACCTGCTGCACGCGGGCTATATCGCGCGCTAGCGCATCTTCAAGCCGCCGCGGTCCGATACGCAATCGATGGCGCTTTGCGCGCTCGATGCATACGGGGCGCGCCGGATCATTCGTCCGCGCGCCGGTAATCGCCCGTCGCCGCCGTTTCGTTGCCGGAGTACCCCCGGCTTCAGCCGCCTATCGGCGCGAAAACCACCACGTTGTTCCCGAGCAAATCGTAGGTCGGTTCGACCGTATGGGTTCCGGATTGGCGCGGCGCCTTCAGCAGCGCCTCGAGATCGACGACCGCGATATACGTGGAATTGCTGTTGAAAAGGAAGGCCAACCCCTTGGTGCCGCCGCTGACGACCGCGCCACCGCTGAGTGAAGCGTTCAAAACGGCGGCCGTGACCGCGTGTGCGCCCGATCCCGTGGACCATTGCGTCCCCGAAGGATCATTGGGCATCTGCGCGACCGCGTAGTCCTGGATACTCGGCGCTCCCTTTAAGGCGGACGTCGGGAGCTGCAGCACTCCGAATGCATTGGTCGAGTCTTCGTCCGCGATAATCGCCTGATGGAGGCCCGACGCGATCGCAAGCTCTGCCGCTCCGGTTTGGAAGGATTTTGCGACTTCGGGCAGGTTCTGCACCGTCGTGGGCGCCGCCCACGTGCCCGGCGTGCCGGCGGTAAGACGCGTGTGGCCGAGGTTGCTGAGCACGAAGTTGCCGGAGTTCTCGGCGCTGGCGATCGCAACGCCCGTTGTGTCGGCCGCCCCCGAATCCAGCTCCGCATTATTGACCTGCGAGGAGAGATCCATCGCATATTCGGCGGGCGCTGACGGCTTGCTGATGTTGTACAGGTCGAAACTCGACCCGCTGGTCGGCGAGATTATCAGCTCGTTCAAGGCATCGACCGCGAATCCCTCCGAAACGTACGGAACCGCCGGTATCGGACTGCTGAGCGTGTTGGTTGTGAGGTTGAGAAGCTGGTAGGCGGTCCCGTTCGAAGTCCCGATACTTAACCCTAATCCGAAAATAAATCAGGCGGCGAGGCGGTGGGCGATTCGGTCATAGAGGATCTCGGTTGCCGGGTTGG
>JAKAVX010000722.1 GCA_021827465.1 Deltaproteobacteria bacterium
GAGTTTCTGGGCGGGTGAGCTGCGCGCAGCGCGTGAGAATCTCGAGGCCGCCGGCCGCATCTACGACGCCGACCTGGATCGTTACCTGCCTTTACCGCACGCCCCGGTCGTGCCGTCCCGATGCCAGTTTGCCTGGACAATGTGGGCGAGCGGATATCCCGATCAGGCTGCGGCGCTGATTGCTGAGGCACGCGCGCAAGCACAACGGCTCGGGCGGCCGTTTAGTATCGCGATGGCGCTCCAATACACGATTGCGATCGCAAGCCTGACCGGCGATACAGGCGACCTCAAGGTCGAATCAGAAGCGCTGATCGAGCTTTCCCGCACGCACGGCTTTCCGCAATGGATCGCGTCGGGCGAAATGTCGCTCGGGCGCGTCCTGATCGAGGAAGCTGACCCCGAGGCGGGCTTCGCGACGCTGCGGCGGGGGCTTGAAGGATTGCGCGCGTCGGGCGGCGATCTGGTCTATCGCTACGGGCTGTTGCTGCTTGCGTTCGCCTGCCTTAAAGCCGAGCGATTCGATGAGAGTCTTGCCGCGCTCGACGAGTGCGCATCGCACTTCGCGACCGATGGCGCCAGGATGTACGAAGCTGAAGTGCTGCGCGTTCGCGGCGAGGTGATCTTACACCGCTCGGGAGACCGCGCGGCGGCCGCCGATTGCTTCCGCACCGCGATGTCGATCGCGCGCGCCCAGGGTGCGAAATCCTGGGAGCTGCGCACCGCGACCAGCCTTGCGCGGATGCTTGCCGCCGAAGGCAAGTCGAGCGAAGCGCGTGCGATACTGTCGCCGATCTACGGCTGGTTCGCCGAAGGATTTACCAGCGCCGACCTTGTCGCCGCGCGCTCGGCGCTGGATTCGCTTGAGCCGTGAGGCTCCGCCTGACGGCAGGCGCGCTCTGGCCTCTCGCGCGCTTCAGAGCGTGAAGCAGGGGCTTGGTTGCTTATTCCGATGCGCCGTTAGCGCAGCCGGAAGCGGTCGCGCAGGCGCTTGAAGAACCCGCCCCGCGCGATTGCCGTCTGTGTGACCACGGGTATTGCGCCTTGCGGCTTGCCGTCAACCATCAGCGTTACTGCTCCCACTTGCGTGCCCTTTAGGACAGGTGCGTCGAGAGAAGCTGCTGACGGCGTCCATTGCAGCGCGACCTTGTTTTCCTGACCACGCTCGACGGTGACTGCGGATTGCATGACAGGTGCAATCGCGACCGTGTCGGTGGCGCCGTAATAGACCGGTATCGTGGCCGGCACTACGCCGTGCCAGTCGGGTTTGGCGGTGACGAAGGTGCGAAATGCCCAGTCGATCAGTTTTTCGGTCTCGGTGCGCCGCTTTTCCGAACTCGGAGTGCCGAGCACAGCGGAAATCAGGTGCATCCCGTTTGAGTTGGCCGAAGCTACCAGGTGGAACCCCGCGGCTTGTACGTGGCCTGTCTTCAATCCGTCAACTCGGGCGTCATAGAAGAGCAACGTGTTGAAATTACGCTGACGAATCTTGTCAAAGGTGAATTCCTTGGTGGACGTATATGTCACCGCCTCGGGATGATGCTTAAGCAGCGAACGTGCGAGCTTCACCATGTCGGCCGCAGTCGTGTACTCGCCGTCCACAGGGAGGCCGTCGGGATTCATGAAATGGGTCTCGACCAATCCTATCTGCTTCGCTTTGGCGTTCATCTGCTCGGTGAACGCGTCGCTGCTGCCCGCGAGGTATTCCGCCAGGGCGACTGCGGCGTCGTTACCTGACGACACCATCAGCCCGAACAAGAGATCGCGCACGGGAACCTGCTGCCCTACGCCGAGAAACATCCGCGACACCGATTGATCCATCGAAAGGCGCCACGCCTGTTCGCTGATCGTGATCGGAGTGGTCAGGGTGACGCGCTTGCTCGAGAGCGCCTTGAGCACCAGATAGAAGGTCATCAGCTTCGCGAGGCTTGCGGGCTGCATTTTAAGGTGTTCGTTGTAGCCGTAAAGCTGAGTGCCGGTAGCCGCGTCGACCAGCATCGCGGCCCGCGCGTCGAGCGCAAATGGAGCAGGGCGATCGCCCAGTACATGGATGTCGGACAGTGATACCGCCGGAGCCGCTTCGGCCGCCGGCTTGCGCCCTGCCGCCGAACGCGCCGAGCGGCGCCGCGCCGCAAGCGCCGGGTGCGCGGTAATTCGGATTGAAATGGTTATCAGCGCCAACGCCGCGAGTATCGCCACCGTGCGAGATTTGAAACGAGTCCGGAACTTGATGCGCATCGAATGCCCTTCCGCCTCCGCGTGAAGAATGAGGCTACGGCGACCTTCGCTCGACCGCAAGCGCATCGCGCGCGATTGCGCCGCCGCTCTCGAGGACGATATTCCCTTCGGTGCCGAATCCGAATAAATGAGATGCAGCGGCGCGCGCCGCTCCTATGGACCTTACCGTTCTAATTCCCACCATCAACGAGGCCGAGAACCTGCGCGTCCTGGTGCCTCGGATTAGGGCGATCCTGAATCGGGAAGGAATTTCTCACGAAGTTCTGGTCGTCGACGGACGCTCAACCGACGATACCGTCGAGGTCTGCACAAAGACCGGGGCGCGGATCGTTCAGGAGCGGCGCAGGGGCTACGCGGGCGCGCTCGAAACGGGCTTTGCCGAGGCCCGCGGCGAATGGATCTTGAAGCTC
>JAKAVX010000723.1 GCA_021827465.1 Deltaproteobacteria bacterium
GAGTGATCGCGTAGATCGCGAATGGCTTGCGTTCCGCCGTCATTCACCGACCCTGGCGAGAATGGACTCTTCCGGCACGTCGCCCGCCAGCACGCCGCTGCGTTCCTTACGCGCGACCACCACCATCGCGAAGCAATCGCCGCGCTCAGTGCGAACTTCCCGCAGATCGGTCGCGACCTTTTGCTCCGGCATCGTCGCCTTCGCAACGTAGGCCGCCTTGTCGAGCAGCTCCGCGCGCTCGAGTGCGGCGACGACTTTCGGCATCTCCGAGCCAATCTTCATGAGAATCGTCGTGTCGAACGCGTTAAGCACGGCGACAAGATCGTCAACGCCGTAATTCGCGGGTATGATCGCGATTCGTTCCAACCCGTCCGCCAGCGGTGTGCGCAGCACGGCGGGCACCGCCGCAATCGAAGACACGCCTGGAATCACTTCGACCCGGATGCCGGGCCATCGGCGCGGCGCTTCACGGAGCAGGTATCCGAACGTGCTGTACAACGAAGGATCGCCCTCAGTCGCGAACGCCACGGACTTGCCGCTTTCGAGTCGCTCGCCGATTTTGGAAAAGGCCAGGTCCCACGCCTGACGCAGACGCGCGGGTTCCTTGCTCATCGGGAAGGTCAAAAAGAGCCGCTCCTGATCGCTTCTCTTGCCGACGACCGGTTCGATTATTCGCCATGCCATCGAAGTGCCGTAGTCCGAGCTCCTGGGCAGTGCGAGCACGTCAGCGCGCTTACGCGTCTCGACCGCGCGCAGCGTGAGCAGGTCTGGCGCGCCGGGTCCGACGCCGACTCCGTAGAGCGTTGCGTTGTTCATTACGAATCGCCTCCGGCCGCCGGTTTTTCGGCCGCAAATATCTGAATCGGATTAAGCGCCTCAAAGCGCAGATAACGCGCCAGCGGCTCCGCGCGCGAAATCTGCAACAGCGTCACCTCCGGCACGATCCCGCGATTGCGCAATGCGGAGTAAATCTCCCCGGAATTTTCCAGCGTGATTGCATTCGCCACCAGGCGGCCGCCGCGGCGCAATCTTTCCAGCGCCACCGCCACGATCGCGGGCATGCTGCCCTTGCTTCCGCCTACAAACACGGCGTCCGGCGCTTCAAGATCGGCGAGCGCTTCCGGGGCCCGTCCCGCAATCACGCGGACATTATCGATCGCATGCGCGCGCAGGTTCTCGTGACAAATCTCAACCCCTTCGGGATCGACCTCGATCGCGTACACGCGCCCGTGCGGTGCGAGCATCGCCGCCTCGATCGACACCGATCCCGACCCAGCCCCGATATCCCAGACCACGCTGTCGGAGCGGATTCGCAGCGCAGCAAGCGACAGCAGCCGCACTTCGCGCTTTGTGATCAGGCCTTTTTTCGGCATGCGCTTGGCGAATTCGTCCTCGTGGATAAAGGGGATCGACGGCGGCGTGGTCCACTGCGGCTCGTCGCGCTCAAGGATCAGGACGTTGAGCGGGCCGATATCCGTGCGCTCGGCCAGTTCAGCTATTGAAAACCTCCGCACCCGCTCATCAGCGCCGGCAAGATTTTCGCAAACCCACGCCCGCCATCGGGTCTGGCCGTGCTCGAGCATCGTCGCCGCGAGGCGCGACGGTGTGTTCTCGGGATCGGTGAGAACGCCGACCTTGGCGCAGGTCCGGAGCCGGGTTAGAAAACCTTCCCGGCTGCGGCCGTGCAAAGAGATCAGTACCGCGTCATCCCACTTCATTCCGGCGCGGGCAAACGCCCATTGCATCGAGCTCGGATGCGGCAGAATCTCGACGTGCTCGGCGCCGAGCTGCTTTATCACCGCGGCGCCTACGCCAAAAAACATCGGGTCGCCGGAAGCCAGAATGCAGATGTTGTTCTCATCGGCAGCTTCGGCGACACGATCGAGCGCGCGTGCCAGGCCATCTTTGAAAACGATTCGTTCACCAGGAAATTGAGGGAAAAACGCCAGGTGCCGCTCGCCGCCCGCCAGCACTTGCGCCGCGGATACCGCGCCCATCGCGCGGCTCGATAGCCCCGCGCAGCCATCGTCGCCAATGCCCACGATCGTGATGGGACACGCGCGACTCATACGCTCGCCTCTTTTGTGAGGAGTAACAGGGCGTGAATTATCGCAACCGCAATCGCGCTGCCGCCCTTGCGCCCCCGGCCGACGATATACGGAACGGTGAGACCGAGAGCGGCCTCTTTGGACTCGGCCGCCGACACAAAACCAACCGGCACGCCAATTACCAGCGCAGGCCTAGCTCCTTCTTTATCGATGAGCCGGACCGTTTCAAGCAGCGCCGTCGGTGCGTTGCCGATGGCAACGATCGCGCCGTTGAGGATGCCCTGGCGATGAGCTTTGCGCATCGCTTCAATCGCGCGGGTGCTATTGCCGGCTTTAGCGGTGGCGATCACGTCGTCATCGGAGATAAAGCAATGCGTCGCGCATCCGTAGAACTTGAGGCGCTCCTCGTTCAGTCCCGCCGTGATCATCTTGACGTCGACCACGATCGGTGCGCCGCCGCGCAGTGCGGACGCACCGGCGCGCACGGCGTCCGGATGGAAACGCATCAAATCCCTGAATTCGAAATCCGCGGTCGCGTGGATGACGCGGCGCACAATCTGCCACTGCTCCGGGTCAAAATTGTGCGGGCCGGCCTCG
>JAKAVX010000724.1 GCA_021827465.1 Deltaproteobacteria bacterium
GATGAGCGTGGGCGCGATGGCGAACGTGCTCGGAAAATATCCCGACCTGCTGTACGCACCGCTCGAAATCAAGGGCGACGCCGAAGTCCACGCGCTCTCGCGATGCCAGATGATCCTGACCGAGGCGAAAAAGTGCGCCCAACGCGAATATGAGGACGCGCTCGCGCGGACCGGCCTTACAACCGAACAGGTGCGCGTTTTTCTCGACGAGTATCCCGCGATGCGCCGCGCCACCTACCGAATCCCGCGCGACGGCGAGGCCGCCGGGATGGCCGCCAGCACCGTTCTTCACGTGGCGAAGTTTCGGGGCCGCGCATGAAAATCGTGGGCCTCGACGTCGGTTCCACCACCGTCAAGGCGATCATCACCGAAGACGGGCGGTCGCTCTGGCGCGACTACCAGCGTCACAACACCCGCCAGGCTGAAACCGTCCTCGAATTCCTCCGCCGTATCGAGGCCGAATGCGGCCTCGCGCCCGGCCGCGACCGTATCTTTTTGACCGGCTCCGGCGCAGGATTCATCGCGCCGCTCGTCGGCGCCAAACTCGTCCAGGAAGTCGTCGCAGTCGCGGCCGCCGTCGAGCGCCTCCATCCCGATGTCCGCTTCGTTTCCGAAATCGGCGGCGAGGACATGAAGACCGTCTTCCTCACTGAAAGCGCTGCGGGCAAGGCCAAGCAGGTTTATATGCAGTCGGCGTGCAGCGGCGGCACGGGCGCATTCATGGAAAAAACCGCGCGCAAGCTCCAGATCCCGACCGAGACGCTCGCCGCGATGCACTACGACGGCCTGGCGCTTCACAAGATCAGCTCGAAGTGCGGCATCTTCGCCGAGACCGACGCCAACACGCTGGTCAAAGGCGGCGTTCCCGTTGAGGAGATCATCGCAAGCCTCTTCGAGGCGGTGGTCTACCAGAACCTCGCCACTCTAACGAAGGGCAACACCCCGATGCCCGAGGTGCTGCTGCTCGGCGGCCCGAATCTCTTTTACCTCGGTCTCCAGGAAGCCTGGCGGCATCACCTGCGCGCGCTATGGCAGCAGCGCCAGGTCGCGATACCGTCTGACCGCGATCCCGAAAGCCTGATCACGGTCCCCGACGACGCGCTCTATTACGCGTGCCTCGGATGTATCGAGGTTGCCCGCGACGAAGCTCCGAGCACCGCTCTCTACGCGGGCACCGAGCGCCTCAGATGGTGGATCGAAGAAGGCCAGCACGAGGAAAAAGCCAAGGAAGGCGCGCGCGGACTCGTCTCCAACGAATCCGAACTGAACGATTTCCTCACCGCCTACGGCTCCAACGGGCACGCGCCACGTCCTGCTGCCGCCGCGATAACCAACAGCGAGCGCGCCAGCCGCGAGGTGATCCTCGGATGCGACTTCGGAAGCACGACAGCGAAGGCGGTTGCGATGTCGCCCGAGACCGAAGTCCTCTTCAGTTGCTACGCCCCGTCGAAGGGAAATCCTATCGAGGACGCGAAGACCGTCTTCGGCCAGGTTCGCGAGGCCGGTTTTCGCAACGTCGTCTCGCTCGCCGTCACCGGCTACGGCAAGGATCTCCTGAAAGACATCCTCGGCGCCGATCTGTCCATCGTCGAGACGATCGCGCATGCGACCGCCGCGCTCCATTTCTTCCCCGATGCCGACGTTATCTGCGACGTCGGCGGATGCGACGTCAAAATCGTCATCCTGCGCCAGGGCACGGTGTCCGATTTCCGCCTCAACTCGCAGTGCTCCTCGGGCAACGGCGCATTCCTTCAGGGCGTCGCGGAACGTTACGGTGTCGAGCTCGAGGATTATGCGGGCCGCGCGTTTCAGGCGCGCGCGATACCGTCGCTCACGATGGGATGCGGCGTGTTCCTGCAGTCCGACATCGTGAATCAGCAGCGCAAGGGATGGTCCGCCGAGGAAATCATGGCGGCGCTCGCCGCGGTGCTCCCGCTCAACGTATGGGTCTACGCCGGGCAGCTTCAGAACCTGCGCGCCGTCGGCCGCAAGTTCGTGCTGCAGGGTGGAACCCATCGGAACCTCGCGGTGGTTAAGGCGCAACGCGATTTCATCAAGAGCAAGGTGCCCGACGCCGAGATGGTCGTGCATCCGTACTCGGGAGAGGCGGGCGCGATCGGCGCGGCGTTGTGCGCGATCGAGCGGCTGAAACGCGTCGGAGAGGCGAGCCGCTTCCGCGGGTTCGATACGGTCGAGGCGCTCGTCTACGCGACCACCACCAGTGAACAGACGGTGTGCAAGTGGTGCTCGGTCAACTGTAAACGCACCTTTATCGACGTGCAGCTCGCGGGCGCCGCCGGAAGGCCGTGGAGCAAGCTGCCGCTCGCGCCGGGATGGGAACGCGTGATCGGCGGCAACTCGTGCCCCAAGGGGATGCTCGAGGACGTCGCCGAGATGCGCGAGGTGAAAGCGCGATTGGAGGAGGTCAAGCGTGTCCACGTCAACATTGCGGAGCTTGTTCGCGATCAAGCGTTCCGCCAGCCGCGGGCCTCGGTCTAAGCTTCGCGTCGGCATCCCGCGCGTCATCAACATCTGGTCCACGCATCAGTTCTGGTGGGGGTTCTTCCTCGCGCTCGGATTCATTCCCGGCAATATCGTTTTCTCCGGCGACACCTCCGAAGAGCAGGGCCGCCAGTTCGGCAA
>JAKAVX010000725.1 GCA_021827465.1 Deltaproteobacteria bacterium
CTATGGGGCATTGCTCAAGGACCTCGACGGTAGTCACCTTGAGGGGAACCTTTTCCTTCACAACTCCGTTGGATTATATGCGGACAACTCCAACGGGAACACGATCACCGAGAACAAGTTCCTCAATAACGGCATCGCCGCGCGCATTTTGGCCGATTCAATCGGCAATCGGTTTAGCAATAACGTCTTTGACGCGAACACCTTCGACGTCGCTACTAACAGCCGCACAACCTCGGACAACGTCTTCAACGAGAATTACTGGAGTAGCTATAGGGGCTACGATCTCAACGGCGACGGGATCGGTGACGTCCCGTACCATCCAGTCGCGCTATTCACCGTGCTAGCGGAGAATTACCCGGCAACGATGATGTTGCTTCGCAGCCCGTTTGCCGAACTGCTGCAGGTTGCCGAGCGCGCTATCCCGTTGCTGACGCCAAAAACTCTTGCCGACGCTGAGCCGCTGATGAGGAGGCCGTCGTGGTCGAAATCCGCGACCTTCGCAAGCGCTTCGGCGCGCTGAACGTCCTCGATGGGATCACGCTGACGATCAGGCCGAGTGAGATTACTTCGATCGTCGGTCCCAATGCTGCGGGCAAGAGCACTCTGCTCAAATGTATTATGGGCCTGATAAAGCCGGATGCAGGCGAGATATCGATCGACCGGACCGTAATCAATGGCGGTTGGAATTATCGCAATAAAATAGGTTACGTTCCGCAAACGCCATGCTTTCCGGAATCGCTATGCGCCCGGGAGCTGCTGGTATTTCTTTCCAGACTTCGCGGCGTCGCGGCCCAGAATGAAACTTCGCTGATCGAGCTTTTCGGCCTCGAGTCCGCAATGAGCATGCCGCTTGACCATCTCTCTGGCGGGACGCGTCAAAAAGTCAGCTTGATGATTGCCGCGATGTTCGACCCGCAAATTCTTATGATGGACGAGCCGACGGTTGGACTCGACCCGCTTTCGAGTCGCCGACAGAAACAGTGGCTGCGCGATGAACGCGCGCACGGCAAAACGATAATCGTAGCCTCGCATCTGATGGACGAGGTGGAAGAGCTTGCAGACCGCGTGATCTTTTTTCTTGGCGGACGCGTCTACTTCGACGGTGCCCCGGCGTGGGCGCTGGCGACGAGCGGAGAGCGGACGCTGGAGGGCGCGATCGCGAAGATGATTGAAGGCGGTTTGCCGTGCGCAGCATGCTGATAGTTCTGCTTTTCAGCCTGCGCGAACTGGCACGCAGCCGATGGCTTGTTGGCTACGGTCTGTTTTTCCTGGCCGTTGGATGGGCACTGTTTTACTTCGGGGCGGAGCCTGACCAGGCGGCAGCGAGCGTGCTTGACCTGGTGGTGTTTCTGGTCCCGCTGGTGAGTCTGGTGGTCGGAGTGCTGTGCTTTTACAACGCACGCGAATATGTCGACCTGCTGCTCGGTCAGCCAATCTCGCGGCGGGCGGTGTTCATCGGCCAATATCTCGGAGTGGCCATTTCCCTTGCGGTGCCGTTCGCCATAGGTTTGGGCGCACCCTTTCTCTGGTATGGATGGCGCGAAGAAGCGATAGGAACACTGCTTTTGTTGCTGCTGGCAGGCTTGATCCTGACGCTGATCTGCGTGGCGCTCGCATTTCTGATCTCCGTTGGAACCGAAGATCGTCTCCAGGCGCTGGGTTGCGTCGTGGTTCTGTGGCTTTTCTTTGCGGTTAGCTATGACGGTCTTTTGCTGGCGCTAATCATGGTCTTTCCCAACTACCAACTCCGCCGATCGTTAGCAGGCCTCGTGATGCTTAACCCGCTTGACCTGGCACGCGTCATGATTTTGTTGCGGCTCGATATCGCAGCCCTTATGGGGTACACAGGAGCTATCTTCCAGCAATTCTTCGGTACGGAGCGTGGTCTTGTTATTACGCTAACGGCACTGTCATTCTGGACCGTTGTGCCCATCGTGCTTGGCGCCAGAGCGTACGTGCGCCGCGACTTTTGAGGCGGCCTTCACTGTCGAACCAGGATGTTCTAGCCAGTCACACATAGTCGAAAGCTTCAGGACTAGCGCGCGAGCCGGCCGCCCGCTGCGGTCGTAGAGGAAAAGCGCGGAACCTTTTGCCTCACAGAACTTTATCTGGTACGAAGGCAAAGGATGCAGTAACAAAATCGCGATGGCAATGTTAATCTCGCGGCCTACACCGCACACGACGTTCGACATAATCGTGGTGGGCCGCAGCCCGGTGACAGCGTCGATGCCGGGTGCGAGGAGAAGTGTGACTTGTGTGGAAACACCCGGAGATTAACGTGACCGAAGACCGGGCTGAAACATTGCGAAAGAAAGTTTTTTCGCCGCACACATCGGGGGAGCACCCAGGAGAACTATAGACATGGACTATGGCTTCGCGTTCCTTTCCGCAGTGGACATTCATAAAGATGTGGCATTGGCCGAAAGAAAAGGGTTTACGCATGCCTGGCTGTATGACAGCCAGATGATCTGTGCTGATGTGTTTCAATGCCTGGCCCTCTGCACGGCCAAGACCACAAAGATCAAGCTCGGGACCAACGTTACGAATCCCCTCTCGCGCATTGCGCCCGTGACAGCCAACAATTTCGCTACTCTGAACCTGCTCGCTCCTGGAAGGGCGATCATGGGAATTGGCACTGGTA
>JAKAVX010000726.1 GCA_021827465.1 Deltaproteobacteria bacterium
GACACCAGGAACAGCTTCCTCGCCTATCTCCAGGGCGCGATGGGCCAGGCGGAATCGACGACCTTCGACGTTCACCAGCCTTCGTACCGCGTGTTCGGCGACGCGGCGGTGGTGAACACCTACGACAGGATCGCCACGGTTCCCAAGGGCGGCGGGCCGGCGCAGGTGCAGTGCGGACGCACCACCCTGGTCTACGTCAAACGCGGGACGAACTGGAAGATCGTAAGCGCGCACTTCTCGCCGATGCCGAAGGAGTGACGCGCGTGCCGATCGCAACGCCGTGTGCCTCGGTCATCCGAGGCGAAATTTAACCGCGCGGGCGGGCAGTCATCGCCGGATTCACGCGATGGCTGCCCCACCCCGCCGCAAGCCCGGGAGCAACTTTCATGAATAACGCCAATATCGAACAAATCACCGCGGACACCGCCGAAGTGATACGCCGATTCAACGACGTGTTTCTCAGCCACGACCCGTCGCCTCTGCCGGCGATGATCGCCGAGAACTGCGTGATCGAAAACACGACGCCCGCGCCGAACGGCGCCCGGCTCGTCGGGCGCGACGCATGCGTGGCCAACTGGAAGGGAATCGCAACCGCGCCGGGGACCCATTTCGAATTCGAGGACGTATTCGTCGCGGGCGATCGCGCTGTAATCCGATGGCGTTACTGTTTCGGCGAGGGTGAAGCGGATTCGATTCGCGGCGTGAACCTGATGCGCGTGCGCGACGGACTCATCGTCGAGGCGATGGGCTACGTCAAGGGGAAATAGAGCGATGCTTGTGCGCCGAAGGCCGTACGACCGCGAGGCGAACGGCTGGGCATACCGAATCGAACGAAGCAGAGATTGTAATCCTGTCGCTTGCGATGCCGCCCGCTTCACCGGCGTGGCGCGAATTGGTTTGGAGAAAGACTCCTGATGCCGTTAGATGGAAAGGTTGCGGTGATTACGGGCGCTACCAGCGGGATCGGCGCACGAACCGCCGGGATTTTCGTCGCGGCGGGCGCCCGGGTGGTCATCGCGGGACGCCGCCGGGACAAGGGCGAGGCGCTTGCCGCGGCCCTGGGAAACGCCGCCAGCTTCGTTCGCACCGACGTATGCGTCGAGACGGAAGTCGCCGCGATGATCGAGCACGCGGTTCAGCGGTTCGGACGCATTGACTGCCTGTTCAACAACGCCGGATCGCTGCCCCCGGTCTCCGATATCGCATCAGTGGCCATGGCGGACTTCGACGCAGCTATTGCGCTGCATGTGCGCAGTGCACTTGCCGGGATGAAACACGCGGCACCGATCATGATCCGCCAGCGATCGGGCAGCATCATCAACATGTCCAGCATCGTGGGCATCCGCGCGGGCATCGGCGATATCACCTACTCGACCGTAAAGGCCGCTGTCCTCCACCTCACCCGATGCGCCGCGGTCGAACTCGGCGAGCACGGCATTCGCGTCAACAGCGTCTCGCCCGGCCGGGTCGTCACCGGAATCTTCGGCAAGGCCTTCGGGCTGGAAGACGACGCGGCCGACGTCGGCGCCGACGCGGTCCGCGCAGCGCTCAGGGAAATCCTGCCGCACGAGCAGCCGCTTCCCCGGATAGGAACGGCTGACGATGTGGCCCAGACGGTGTTGTTCCTGGCAAGCGACTATTCCAGCTTTATTAACGGTCATGACCTCGTCGTGGACGGCGGCGCGATGGCGGGGTTGCCGGCGTCGATTATGCGCGCGCAAGTTTCGTCCTTTGCCAACGCGTTCAAACACCTTCGAAGCGCACCATGAGCCGAATGCCCGCGCCGGATCGGTCGAGGCGATCACCGAACCCGAAGAGCGCCGCGGCGCCTCGCGATGGACTTGGCTCTGTCCCAGCGCGACGATACATGATTGGCTATCTTGAAAGCGTCAAGGCGATCGCCGGCCAAACCGCGACCCCATCGCGAGCGATAATCATCCTGGAGCAGTTATCGTCCAATGGATAATTTACCCAACGGAACCGCAGTGGAACCCAGCGGCGTCGGGCCGCTGCTCCGTCGATGGCGCCAGTCGCGTCATCTGAGCCAGCTCGATCTGGCGCTGGAAGCCGAGGTTTCGGCGCGCCATATCAGTTTTATCGAAAGCGGCCGCGCGCAGCCGAGCCGTGAGATGCTGCTTACGCTGTCGAACGTGCTCGACGTCCCGCTCCGCGAGCGAAACCTGCTGATGCTCGCCGCGGGCTACGCGCCGATATATGGCGAGACGAACCTTGACGATCCGCGGATGAGCCAGGTGCGGACCGCGATCGAGGTGATTCTCAGGTCCAACGAGCCGCGCAGCGCAATCGCGCACGATCGCCACTGGAATGTCGTGATGGCGAACGAGGCGTTCGTCCGGTTCCTGACGCTCACGCTGGGCAGCGCGCCGGCCGGCCTGTCGCCGCTACGCGTATCGACGCCGCCGCGGGTCAACGTGATGCGCCTGATGTTCGATCCGAACAGCGTGCGCAGGATTATCGTCAACTGGGAGCAGATCGCCAAATCTCTCCTCAACGAGGCGTACCGGCGGCTCGCATGGGCGCGCGACGACGCACTGAAGGAGCTGATCGCCGAGGTGCTCAGCTATCCCGGCGTTCCGGCGCGATGGCGCGAGCCCGACCTGGAAGCGCCGCACGAC
>JAKAVX010000727.1 GCA_021827465.1 Deltaproteobacteria bacterium
CTGAGCGAGCGGATGAAAGACTTTCGCGGACCGCTGAAAGTCGGGCAATTCGTCACGGGACAATCGAACCCGACCTTCATGCTCGAGACTCCGGGGGCGCGCTACGTGATGCGCAAGAAACCGCCCGGCAAACTGCTGCAATCGGCGCATCAGGTCGAGCGCGAATACCGCATCATCAGCGCACTCGGGCCGACCGGCTTCCCGGTGCCGCGCACCCATCTGCTGTGCGAGGACACGGACGTAATCGGCACCGCGTTCTTCATTATGGATTACGTCGAGGGGCGCATCTTCACCGACCCCACGATGCCGGAGTCGAATCCCGAGGAGCGCGCCGCGGTTTACGACTCGATGAACGAGACGATGGCGCGGCTGCACAAGGTCGATTACAACGCGATCGGGCTCGGCGACTTCGGCAGGCCGACGGGATACGTCGCGCGGCAGGTGGCGCGGTTCACCAAGCAGTATCGGGACGCCGAGATGGACCCGATACCGGAGATGGATCGGCTCATCGAATGGCTGTCCGAGCATATCCCAGCCCAGGACGAATCGGCGATTGCGCACGGCGACTTCCGCCTCGGCAACCTGATCACGCATGCGCGCGAGCCGCGGATTATCGCGGTGCTCGACTGGGAGCTGTCCACGCTCGGCCATCCGCTGGGCGATCTTGCGTGGAACTGCCTCGGCTACCATTACCCGCCCGAACTCTCCGACACGAACAGCTTCGCGGCGGCGGACCTGAAGAAGCTCGGAATTCCGAGCGAGGACGAATACGTGGCCGCGTACTGCCGGCGCACCGGGCGCAAGGACGCGGGCAATTACCTGTTCTTCGTCGCGTTCGCGTTCTTCCGTTCCGCGTCGATTCTGCAGGGTATCGCGATGCGCGCGAAACTGGGCAACGCGAGCGGTCCCGACGCCGCCGAACACGGGCGCAGGACCGGCACCAGCGCGAAGATCGGATGGGAGATCGCGCAGCGCATCGGGTAGCCCGGGCGCGATCCGGACAATCGCGCACACCTCTTGTTCAGTTGCAGGCGCGCGCGATTCACTTGCTGCGAAGCCGGAAGCTTGCTAGGCACCCAACATCATTCACGCCTGCGGAGCGGCCGCTACGCATCCTGGGGCAATAGCGGAGGAAGGCAATGGACGTATTGGAACTCGAATCACAACCGCAGATTCAGGAATTGCGAGCTCGGGTATCCGCATTCCTTGACGAATTCGTCTATCCCAACGAAAAAGCATTCGACGCGGACAACTGGGAGCGCTCGAACACGCTCAAATCGATCCAGGCCGAGGCTAAGAAGCGCGGACTCTGGGCGCTTGGCCTGCCCAAGGAGATCGGCGGCGGCGGCCTGCCCTTCATGCCCTACGTCTTCGTCAACGAACTCGTCGGGCGAAGCGAACTCGCGATGGTCGGGCTCGGCACGCATACCGCGCAGGACGGCACGATGCTGTACCTGTACGGCAGCCCGGATCTCAAAAAGCGGTTCCTGCTCCCGATGGTCAATGGCGACATCTATCCGTGCTACTCGATGACCGAGCCCGAGGTCGGCAGCTCCGATCCGACGCAGTTGCAGACCCGCGCGCTCAAGGACGGCGACGAATGGGTGATCAGCGGACGCAAGTGGTTCACCAGCAACGCCAATCGCGCCGCGTTCGCCACCGTGATGTGCATGACCGATCCCGACGCGCCGATTTACGAACGCTTCAGCATGATCGTGGTGCCTACCGACACTCCGGGATTCAATATCGTGCGCAACGTGCCGGTGATGGCCGAGACGGCGGGCGGGCATTGCGAAATCCGCTACGAGGATTGCCGCGTTCCGCTCACCAACCTGCTCGGCCCGCGCGGACAGGGATTCAAGATTGCGCAGAAACGCCTCGGCCCGGGACGCATCTACCACTGCATGCGATGGCTCGGGCAGGCGCAGCGCGCCTTCGAGCTGATGTGCCAGCGGGCTCTCAACCGCCGCGCCTTCGGCAGTCTTCTGGCCGACAAACAGACGATCCAGAACTGGATCGCCGACTCGGCCGCGGAGATTCACGCCGCGCGCCTGATGACTCTCAACGCGGCGGCCAAGATCGACGCGGGCGACGAGGCGCGCGTGGAGATTTCGCTCATCAAGTTCTGGGGCGCGAAGGTGCTGCACGACGTTATCGATCGCGCGATCCAGGTGCACGGCGCGCTCGGCGTGACCGAGGACACGCCGCTTGCGCGGATGTACCGGCATGCGCGCTTCGCCCGCATCTACGACGGGCCCGACGAAGTGCATCGCATGGTCGCGTCGCGGCGAATCCTGCGCGAGTTCAAGGAAGGCCGCAAATACGATTTTGGCCGCGGCGTCACTTCGCGCGGCTTCAAGACCGAGCTGTAAAGCGGCTCACTCCCGCATACAAAGAAAGCGAGGGGACGGCCGCGAACGGTCGTCCCCTTCGACTATCAAACGCGTGACGCGCGAAACTCCGGCCGCCGGTGACCCTTGAGGCTGCTGTCGAGGCCCTGGCGGGCGGCGCTATTTAGCGGCTGATGCGGCTGGTTGCGCTCGGCGGCAAGACCGGCAAGAAGCAGCGTGCGAATAGCGCCCTTGAGCGAGGTTCCCGGGATAATCGGGCGGCCGTCCGCCGCGCGGATAGCC
>JAKAVX010000728.1 GCA_021827465.1 Deltaproteobacteria bacterium
CACCGTGGTCGTTCTTCTTCTTCATATTTTGTACTCGGAGAACAGTACCCAACGCAGCCGTATAAAGTGCATCATGCCCGCGAGGTAGTGCAGATTTTCGGTTGCCCGCACTCCCCGCTGAAAATCAAACCCCGCGACAGCGCGCAGGTGCGCTCTTGCCCTGAACACCAGGGCGCCTATATCCGGAGCCGTGCCCGCCTTGATGAATGGGCTGAACAGGCGTTGCGCCGCCCGTTTGGGATACGCGGCGAGCGCGGAAACGATATCGGCGGCGATCTCGGCAGGCTGGTCGAGATGCTCCGCGTAGCTCGAACTGAGCGAGAAGCGCACCGGTTCGGCAGTGCCGAAGGCACAGCTCGTCAGATGATGCCCCACCTCATGCCAGAACGCCGAAGCCACCGCGACCGGGTGATTGGCGGTGTTCACGCAAATCAGCGGAGCCTTCGCGACGCCGGGATGATCGATGTAAAAGCCGCGCAAGCTCTTGCCGGCGTCGCCTTCGAAGCGCGCTGTCCGGAAGTGAGCGCCCAGTTCCGCAGCCACCTCGGCTAATCGGCGCGGCTCCCGTATCCGGAACACTTCCTGGTTCAACGCAGGGAGCGCGCTTCGGAAGTCCGCGACAAGTTCCCGCATCTCCTCCAGGCTAAACAGCGCCTTTAACCGGTCCGCATAGTCACGGTCCCCGGCGCAATGAAATTGTCTTTTCAACTTCCGGACCACTGGCTTCGCCGAATCGCGACCGGCGAATTCGAGAATCTCCCTGATAACGGAATCCAACGCGTTTGCGTTCTCAGCCATAACCCCACATCGGACGACCTCCGCTAGCATCGTCCGTCACTGCTAACAAGGCAAATAGGGCCTTTAGCCCACTTTAGCTATCCAACCCTCGAATGACGTCCAGCCCTTCCGCTCTTCCGAGACTGGCCGTCCCCCCAAGGCAGGCCAGTCGCACAGAACCTTAATTACATGAACGTGGGCGCCATGCAAATCAGAGGTAACAAAAGGCTGGCGGTGCCTGACTGACACGGTATAAGCCGAACACTAGGAGTGAACGCCCGGTGAGCACGAACCGCATGAGAGGACCGACAAACCCGACGCCAGAGACCCCCCCTGGCACGCTGACGGTGCTCGCGCAAAAACGTGCGCGGCAAGCTCCTCGGACTCGCGCTCCGCCGCGACCCGCAAAGGCCGGCGAATCCGAACTGAGACCACAGGAATTTCAAGCAGGAGTGAAGACAAATGGAATTGCGACAAGTAACTGCGGACAACGAGCGCCGAATGTTCGCCAAATGCCTTGCCGAGGCGCGCGCAACCCGCGGGTTGGGATTCAAGGAAACCACCCAATCGGAACTCGGAAACGCCCACCTGGCGTTCGGGAACCTGTACGCGCTCTACGAGCACGAAGATGATCCGGCGGAGCAGATGCTCGCGGGGTTTATTCTGCATGACCTCGGCACTTTGCCGCAGAGCTATCCGAAGCCGGACGTAAGTCACTTTCCTCCACGTTCGGTGCTCGAGGGAGGCGAGCTTTGGTCGCTCTCGACCGGCGCGGGCCGGGTCGCGCGCTACGTAGGCGCGGCGGTCGCCGGAATCCTGCAGGCAAAGGCGATTCTGCTCTACTCGATCCTCAAACCGATAGACCTTACCCCGTCATACGCACAGCTCGGATTCGTGAACGCCTGCGAGCCTGTGAAATGGCCCTATGCCGAGACGCTGGACGGCGGAGAGATCTGGGTGCAGCCGCTGATTCTCGAAGGCGCGCGCCTCGAAGCATACGTCCGCGCCGGGTTCGAATACCTGTTCCGGACCTCGAGCGACCGGCGGGCGCTTCGTCTCAATGTCGATTTTCCGGCAAAGTTGGAAAGGACGACGTTGCGGAGCGAAAGCCCGCAGCCAACCTCGCGAGCCCGATCGTTCGAAGCCATCGTCGACGCCCACGAGGATAACGGAGCTGCATCGCTCCAGGCTGGAGTCTGAGATGAATATCGAGAGAAGTACCATGGAAAATCCGCAAGATGTTCGCGCGGCGCTTCAAGCGCTCTACCGGGGCATTCCGCACTGGCAGGATATCGTCTCGGCTGTAAGGGCCGGCGAGGAGGACTTTCATAACTTCCTCGCAAAGGCCGGATTGCTCAGGCTGGGCATCTCAACAAGCGTTCTCCACGCCTACGATGACATCGGGATGCACGCGTTCGTCCTCGGAATCGTCTCCGAAGATCGATGGGACGAGATTCAGACCAAGTCGTTCCTGACCTACGCTTCGCACTGGATAGACGACTTCTTCGACAACCCGGAGATGGTCGCCGATCCCGCCCAACTGCTGCGAGACCGATGGGATATCCGCCGCGCGCTCGCGAACATGGGCCCGGTGGGCGCGGTCGGGTTTGCGATGGCCGATCGCGTGCAGCATCCCGAGGCAATCGAAAAGACGCTGCATCGGATGCTGTACGGCGGGCTCGTGCAGCGCTCCCGCGACTGTGCGCAAAGGCAGGCCCTGGTGCGCGAATACCTCGATGTCGCGACGCGGTTCGTGGACCCGCTCCTGGCGGAACAAATCGCCGGGCTTCAGCCCGAGGCCTACTGGACGACGAACAAGAGCGTGCTCGAGATATCCAACGCCGCGGAACCGAA
>JAKAVX010000729.1 GCA_021827465.1 Deltaproteobacteria bacterium
ATCACATGGTCCACCGGCGCCTTCACCGCGTCAGCAGCGGTCTGATGGAGTTTCATGGTGTGGCCGGGATAGGTCATCTCGGTGCGCGGGATGACGAAACGGGTGCCGTTATCGAGTACGTACATTGTAAATCTCTCCGTCGGAACTTTTTGCCACTTAATTTACGGCCACAACCGGCCAGCGCCGATACACATAGCGCACCAACGAATATCCTGGCCTTGCGAAAACACCCTCTGCCGTTTGGCATCGCATTTGCTTTTCCACCTGCAGGAGGAAATGAGAGAGCGATTGACCAACCGGCCCTAGGCTCGCGTCGCAGAGCAGGCCTTATCTGGACGACTTTGCCAGTTAGCGGATGGTTTTTACGGGATTAACGAATCATCGTCAACCCACGGAGTGGACGAAGTGTGCAGGCAAAGCCGCGGTTGCCATACGGGCTCTAAACATATAGCTAATTGCACGTTAACCGACCATAAGCCTAGTAGCTCAGGAAGCATAAATAACCGATGAAGGCGATTGTTTTCGAGCGCAACGGAGGCGTTGAGGTCCTACAGTACAGCGACATCGCTGAACCCAAGCCTGGTCCAAACGAGGTCGTGCTGCAGGTCAAGGCTTCGGCGTGCAATTTCAATGACATTTGGGCGCGCCGGGGACTGCCCGGGATGAAAATCATCATGCCGCACATCTCGGGTTCCGACGCGGCGGGCGTGGTCGTTGACCGTGGCAGCGAGGTGAAAGACGTCGCGATCGGCGATGAAGTTGTGGTTCATTGCGGAATCGCCTGCCGTCACTGCTATTACTGCACCCGTGGCGAAGAGTTCTTCTGCCACGACTTCAAGATTTGGGGCTTTCAAACTGGCCCGCTCGACGGCGCGCATGGCGAATATTGCAGAGTGCCAGCGGTAAACGTGCTTGCCAAGCCCAAGAACCTCGAGTGGGGAGAGGCGGCCTCGATGCCTCTGGTGCTGGTCACGGTATGGCGGATGCTGGTGTCGCGGGCCAAGGTTCAAGCTGGCGACTTCGTGCTGATTTGGGGCGCGGGCGGCGGATTGGGCGTGATGGCGATCCAGATCGCCAAGCTGTTCAACGCGCGGCCGATCGCGGTTGCCTCTAGCGATGATAAACTCAATCTGGCGCGTAGCCTCGGCGCCGAGTTCACGCTTAACCGCAAGCGTGACGACATCTTAGCCGAGGTCCGGCGCATCACCGACGGTCGGCGCGCCGATATCGTGTTCGAGCACACCGGGGCTGAGACCTGGCCCCTATCGATGCAGTGTCTAAAGTGGGGGGGCACCATCGTGACCTGCGGAGCCACTTCTGGCTTCGACGCCCACATGGATATTCGGTTGCTTTGGAACAAGCAGCAGAACTATCTCGGCTCGCATCTGGGCAACAAGGGCGAGTTGATCGAGGCGATGCGCTTCGTCGAGCGCGGATTGATCAAACCGGTCATCGACCGAACGATGGCACTCAAAGATCTCGGCCTGGCGCAGGAGCTGATGGAAACCAACGCGGTGGCCGGCAAGATCGTGATACAACCCGAATAGAAGCCAAATAGAAAAGACGGCGCCAGGGACGGATTGTGAGCCCCCGGCGTCCGACAGTGCAAAAAAAAGCGGCCGCGAATGCCATAAAGCACTCGCGGCCGTTGCTGTTTCTTACGACGTGCGGCTCTCCCGATCACATCGGAGGCCGCAACCAGTGACCGACAAGCGTGGTCTATTTTTCTTGAATAGACTGGATGTACGTAACAATCTGCTGAACCTTGGCACGCGGAGCGATTTCATTAACATTAGTGGGTCTTGGGCCCCTGGGCTTAAAGTTCTCACCCCATACCGGCATGTCGCTTGCGCCATGGGCTCTGACTGTGTCGCGGCCGTCGATCTCTCGCATCACCTTCGTTCCGGGGAACTTGCCGCCATTTTTCTTCGCCAGTTGGGTCAGATCGATAGGTTTCGTTGTCAGCAGATTAGCGAGTGGTCCGTCGCCCTTTGCGTCGGTGCCGTGACAACTGGAGCAATACTGCTCGAATCGAGCCTTGCCAGTCCCGCCCTGCGCGGACGCAATCCCAGGAAGTGCCAAAAGCAAGGCAGCGACGGCCCCTGTACTGAAAGAAACGGCGCGAGAGACAGCCATGGTTCTGTATCCTCCGTGAGCAGGTTACGCGGCGTTGATTTCATCTAAAGCGCTATCACCGCGGTCTAAGCCAGTCAAACACAGACGTTAGCCATCTGCGGCGTCATTATCCCATTTGCCGCGCTACCTGCATAACTGCGCGATACACTACAATCACAATTGCGCCGACGCGACCCACAGGCCGGCGCACTTCGACAATGACTCTGTCGCGCGCGTTATGGGATAAGCTTCGACGCTCCGTCGACGGTGAGGTGCGCGCCGACAACGCCACGCTCGCGCTCTACGCTGCCGACGCTTCGGTTTATCGGCAAGTCCCGCTTGGCGTTGTGATTCCCCGCCACGAGGGCGATGTAATTAGCACGCTCACGTTGGCGCGCGAGAACCGGCTCCCGATTGTCGCACGCGGCGGCGGCACCTCGCTTGCCGGTCAGGCGTGCAACGCCGCCATCCTTCTCGACTTCTCGAAGTATATGAATTCGATTCGCCGTATCGAC
>JAKAVX010000730.1 GCA_021827465.1 Deltaproteobacteria bacterium
GAAGATCTAATCATTTACAGCAGCCGGCCCAATCCGAGCCACCGCGGATGGTACATATTGATGCGCGAGCAGCGCAGCGCTTTGCTGACGGAGATCGCTGGCCTCAAGCTCGCGCCGCCGGTGGTGCTGGCCGCCAACGTGCTGACGTTCCACGTGCGCTACTTCAATGGCAACATCTGGCTCGAGAGTTGGGACTCGGCCAGCTTGCCGCCCGGCACGCAACTCCCGCAGGCTGTCTCGATCGATCTCGTGCTGGCGGGTCCGGGCGGCTCGCCGCTTCGGCTGTCGACGCAGGTAACGCTGCCGATGGCGTTTATGCAATGGTAGCGAAAGTGAAAAAGGCCGAGCGCGGCGTAGCGCTGCTGGTCACGATGATAGCGCTCGCGCTGATGACACTGCTGGTGATGGACTTCACCAGCTCCGCGTCGCTCGGCTACCGCTCGGCGGCCGGCCGTGCCAACGAACTGCGAGCCGAGTACCTGGCCCGCTCGGCCATCAGCGTGGGCCTCTCCCTGCTCTCAACTGACGCGCGCCAAGACGCGATCAACAAGCCCCCGCACGACGGGCTCGACGAGCCATGGGCCCAGCCCTATCCGCCAGTGCCGCTCGGCGGCGGATTCGCCGAGGTTTCGATCGTCGACGAAGCGCGAAAAATCGATATCAACCTGCTTATCAATCCGCGCACCGGACAGCCCAATCCCGTCTATGTCGCGATTTTCGAGCGCCTGTTTACAAACATCGGGGTCTCTCCCGCTCTCATCCCGGCCATCATTGACTGGCTCGATCCCGATAGTATCCAATCACCGGGGGGAGCCGAGGCCGACTACTACTTGCGGCTGACACCGCCGTATGAGCCGCGCAACGGCCCGATGCCGACCATTGGCGACCTTAAGATGATCCGGGGGGTGGACGACGCGACCTTTTTCCTACTGCAACAGTATATGACAGCGGCGCCCGAGCCACGCGTCAACATCAACACCGCTCCTCCCGAGGTCATTGCCGCGCTCGTGCCGCAGTTGTTCAGCAATCCTTCGATGGTCAAGGAAATTATCCAGGCGCGATTAGTGCAGCCTTTTTTGATGCCCACGGACGTCGGCAACCTGCCCGGGCTTGGCGATGCCGCCGCGCCGCTGATGAGGCTCATCACGACGCGCAGCAGCTATTTCACCGTCACAGGCGTAGGCGCTTACGCAGGCGCGCGCCGGCGCATTATCAGCACGTTCCGCCGCAATGCAAACGGCACCTCGATGCTGGCGAACTGGCACGAGGGCTAGACTCATGGGTCAGCGAATCCTGGCAATCGAGATGACGGGCGACTCGGTGCGCGGCGCTGTGGCCGAGCGCAGCTGGAATTCTCTGACGATGTTCGATGTGGTCGAAGAGCGCCGCGCGCCAGACGAGGCGGACCTCGCGCCGGCTCTGGCCCGCCTGCTCGACGACGCAGGCAAGCCCGACATTGTCCTTACTGCGCTGCCTGGCGAGCTGGTAGTCAAGCGGATGCTCGCGCTGCCGTTCAAGGATCAGCGTCGGCTTATGCAAACCGTGCCGTTCGCGCTGGAAGAGCATCTCCCCGTGGGCGTTGACGAATCAGTGGTCGCCTTCACCCGCGTCGGCCAGGAGGACGACAAGACGCTGGTGATGGCCGCGATGGTGCGCAAGGAAAACTTACGCCGGCATCTCGAATTGCTCGCGCGCGCAGGGATCAATCCCAAGACCGTCACACTGAGCGCATTGGCGCTGGCCGGCTTGCTGGCGCGCGTACGCAACGGCAGTCGCGGCGCCCGCCTGCTGGTCGATCTTGCCCAGGGCTCGACCTCTATGGTGCTGCTCGATAGCACTGGGATGCCGTGCGCGATCCGCACCGTCGCGGCCGAACTCGACTCGGCCAACGGTGCACCCGCTCCTGGCTCCTCGGTGATTTTGCGCGCGGTGCGCCAGACCTTGCTCGCCCACAGCTCCGATCACGAGCAGCCCGAGCTAGTGCTGACCGGACCGATGGCAGCTACCCCGGACGTGCGCCGCCGGATGGCCGAGGCGCTCGCGGTGCCGGTCCATACCCTGGAAGAATTCGATTGCGCAGCGCTTCTCGGACAGCTCTCCGCGCGCTCGACACGGTTTGCAGGATGCCTCGCGATGCTGCTCGGCGAAGCGCCGGGCGCAGCGCTCGAGTTGCTCAATTTTCGCCAGGGCGAGTTTGCCTTTCGCGGCCGCACTGGCAGCCTGCGCCCATGGCACACGACCTTTATCCTGGCGGCGGTGTCTGCTGGCGCAATTGCACTGCACGTTGGAATCGGAGTATCGGCCAATCTACGCCGGCTCGGCCAGATAAACCGCCAAATCGCGGCGATTGCGGCGCCGGCGCTGGGTCCGCAGGTCTCGGGCGGCGACGCTAAAGCCGCCTTGGCCGCGCGCCTGACCGCGATGAAGAAGCAGTTGCGCCTGATAGGCGGGGCCGGCGCGTCGGCTTCGCCGCTGGACGATCTGCTCGCGCTCTCGCGCGCGCTCCCGCCGCATCTCGGTGCGGAGATCATCGATTTCACGCTCGACGAGGGGGCGATCAGACTCGACGGGATGGCCGATTCCTTCGCCACCGTCGACCGAGTCAAGAAAGCGCTCGACTTGAGCGGCT
>JAKAVX010000731.1 GCA_021827465.1 Deltaproteobacteria bacterium
GGACGCGTATGGACGATGGTGCGCCGATACGTCGGAGCCGGTGCGCCCGAGGGCAATCCCAACGCCGAGACGCTAAAGCGCGCGCACAAGACGATTCGCACCGTGACCGACCATATCGAGCGCCTCAGGTTCAACACCGCGGTCGCGACGATGATGGATCAGCTCAACTACCTCGCGCGGCTCAAGCCAGAGGAGGCGGGACGGTTTGCAATCGAATCGTACGTGCTGATGCTCGCGCCGATGGCGCCGCATGCGTGCGAGGAGATGTGGCGCGCGCTCGGGCACGGCACGTCGATTCATCTGGAGCCGTGGCCGCGCTTCGACCCCGAGCTTACGCGCGAGGAAACCGTGACCGTGGTCGTGCAGGTCAACGGCAAGGTGCGCGACCGGCTCGAAATCGCGGTCGGCACCGCCGAGGATGAAGTTCGCGCGATGGCGCTTGCGAGCGAGAACGTCAAGAAGCATCTCGGCGGCAAGGAACCGCGCAAGGTGATCTACGTCCCGAACAAGCTGCTCAGCATTGTCGCCTGAGCCGAGGCGGCGATGCAGGCGCGCCCGAACTCACGAAGCGGTGCGCAGTCTGTCGAAGCCTGCGTCGAGGTCCGCGATCAGCTCCTGCGGATCTTCGAGCCCGGCGTGGATTCGGATGCACCACGCGTCTTCGTTCTGCGGCGTTTCCGGCCGGTAGCGGCTTACCCGAAACGGCGCCGCGAGGCTCTCGAATCCGCCCCACGAATAGCCCATCCCGAAAAATTTGAGCCCGTCGAGCATCGCGGCCAGCGCCTCCTTGGTAACTCCCGGCTTGAACTTGAAGGCAAACAGGCCCGACGCGCCGAGAAAGTCGCGCTTCCATAGCGCGTAGCCGGGATCGTCTTCGAGCGCGGGATGGAGCACGCATGCAACTTCGGGCCGCGTTTTGATAAATCGCGCGAGTGCGAGGCCGTTCCGGTGATGCGCCGCAAGACGCACCGCGAGCGTGCGTATCCCGCGAATCGCGAGATAAATGTCGTCCGGGCCGGCCATCTGGCCAAGCTCCCGATGCGCCTTTTTAAGCGCGTGCCACATTGCCTCCGTGCACGTGATCGTTCCGAGCATCGCGTCCGAATGCCCCACGACGTATTTCGTCGCGGCCTGGATCGAAACGTCCACGCCGTGCTCGAACGGCTTGAAGTAAAGCGGCGACGCCCACGTGTTGTCCATCATCACGATTGCGCCGCGCTGGTGCGCCGCGCTCGCGATCGCCGGAACGTCCTGCAGCTCGAAGAGCCCGCTCGAGGGCGATTCGACGTAGACGACGCGCGTGTTGGGACGAATCAGAGGCGCAATATCCCCGCCGATCAGAGGATCGTACAGCGTGGTCTCGACGCCGAATTTTTTCAGTATCGATTCGCAGAAGCGGATGGTCGGCCCGTAGGCGCCGGCGGTGAGCAGCCGATGGTCGCCGGCGGAAAGAAACGCCATCAGCGCGGTCGTGATCGCCGCGAGGCCCGACGGCGCGAGCCGGCAATGCGTACCGCCTTCGAGTTGCGCGACCGCTTCTTCGAGCGAGGCGCTGGTGGGAGTGCCGAGCCTTCCGTATGCGAAACGGAATTCGGCGGGATCGTCGGCGGCGGCCTCGAACTCCGCGAAGGTTTTGAAAACGATCGTCGATGCCCGATAGACCGGAGTGTTGACCACGCCGTAATGGGCGTGCGGATGGCGGCCCGCCACAACCGCGATTGTATCGTCCTTCATGGCGATAGTTGTGCTTCAGGAGGCGGGAGCGGCACAAGCCCGGCGCGCCTTGCGGCCCTTGAAGGCGCCGTGGCAGCGTGCGATCCTGCGGCGCGGAAAGAATAATTGGGGTTTTCCACCTTCGGGCATCATATCTAAAGGAGTCCTACGCAAATGGCCGAGCAGGTACTCACGGTCGCGCGCAATCAGAATTATGCAGTTCTCACGCTCAACCGTCCCGAGAAGCGCAACGCGCTCAATCAGCCGATGATCGAGGCGATCAACGCGGCGCTCGCCGAATTCGAAAACGACAAGGAAATCCGTGCGCTCCTGATCTGCGGCGAGGGCTCCAGCTTTTGCGCCGGAATCGATCTGAAGGAAGTCGACGAGGCGCAGGCGGGCCATAATCCGAATTCGCTCGAATTCGTCTTCGGCCGCCTGGAGCGTTTCCCGGTCCCGACTATCGCGTCGATTCAGGGAGCGGCGCTGGCCGGAGGCCTGGAACTCGCGCTCCATTGCGATCTTAGAGTCGCGGCCGACAACGCGAAGCTCGGGATGACGCTCGGGCGGGTCGGCCTGATGGTGCCGTACGACTTCTCGCGCAAGCTGATCGAAGTGTGCGGCTCGGCAAACACGGCGCGAATCCTTTACACCGCGGATATCTTCGGCGCGAACGAAGGGCTTGCGATGGGAATGGTTCACGAAGTCGTTCCGGCCGCAAAGTTGAAGGAGCATTCGCACGCGCTCGCGCAGAAGGTCGCGGGCAACGCGCCGCTCTCGCTGCGCACGATGAAGGCGACGGTGCGCCGATGCCTCAGCGAATCGTTCGACGCGTGGCATCAGGATTTGCTCGACATGGCGCGCAAGGTGCGTCAGAGCCAGGACGCGAAGGAAGGAGTGCGCGCGTTCC
>JAKAVX010000732.1 GCA_021827465.1 Deltaproteobacteria bacterium
CAGCGACGATCATCGGCGCAACGTCATTCCCGGTCGGCACGAGCCTGCCGCTCAACGTCGTTCCCGGCATGCTCCTCAACATCGACACGTCGACGAATATGGAGGCGCTCACCGTCGCGAATCCGGCGGTCACGTCCTCTGCCGGCGTCTTCTCGATCAACACGACTGCCGGCGCAACCAAGGCGCACAGCTTGGCCGCCACGATCGCCTCGCCGTCGTCGACGGCGTATTACACGAAAATGACGCTGGGCTTGCTGCCGTCCTTTTCGGCGCAGGTCTTCCGCGTGACCGATGCGGTCGACTATCTCGGCTGCACGATGGAGAGCGCGGCGATCACGATGAACGCCAAGGGCGGCCTCGACATCAAGTTCGGCTGCGCGAACCTCGACGAGGCGATCGACGCCTCGCCGTCGACGCCGGCGTTCTCGTCCAAGCACCCGTTCGTATTCGAGAACCCGAATAATTGGCAGGTGCTGGGCGGCGCGATGGTCGGCGTGCCGGGCTCGAGCGTCGGGGTCGTCTCGCTCTCGGCGACGCTGAACAACAATCTGGACAAAACCTACTTCAGCGGCAGCGGCGGTCGTAGCCCGTACGCCTTCATCCAGCAGCAACGCAGCCTGAAGGGCATCATCACGCTGGGATTCGAGGATGACTCGGCCTACGAACTCTTCCTCGGCGCATCCGGGGCGACGGCACCGAAGTACCCGGTGGCACCTACGTCGTTTGCCTGGGTGTGCGCCGGTCAGGACATGATCGACTCGACCAACGGCGTGCCATATCTCGTCACGTTCGAGTTCCCGAACATCTTCCCGGAGAGCGATCCGGTCGAGATCAAGGCGACCGGGATGATTACGCAGGCGTTCAACTTCGGGGCTGCCGAGAGCGGGAACGGCAACGACGACGACCTCACGGTTCACTACGTCGGCAGCAACGCCGCAATCTTCTAGGAGATTTATGCCGAGAAAAAACATCATCGAGAAGTCCATCGCCCGCGATCTCGGCGACGAGCCGACGCAGGCGAAGATCCTCACCCCCGAGCCCGCGGAGGTGCAGATCGGAGGCAAGCCGCTGCTCCTTTATCCGCTTTCGGCGTACGACGTTCGCACGCTCACCGGATTCGTGCAGGTGGTCTTGGCGGCATCGCAAGGGCCGGGCGAGCCGAGCATGCGAATCAGCGGCACGCTCGTACGCCCGCAGTACGTGATGGACTTCCTTTCGCTGCTGGCAAGCGCCACGTTCGCCTCGCCAAAGGACTTCGACGCGGAACAGCACGCGAAGGTGTTCGCCGAACTGAACGACGCGACGGCGAATCCGCGCGGAGCGATCGAACTGGCGAACGCCTACGCGGCGATCGTCGAACAAAACGGCGTCATGGACGCCTTCGAGCCGGTAAAAAAAGCCAAGTAGCGCCCGAAAGCAGCTACTTCGAGCTGCTAGATGAACTTGCGCTGAGCCGCGGGGCATCGCCGGATCTGATCGAGCGCTTGTACACGCCCAATCAGATCCGGCTTTTTTTGTTTTGGCACTTCAAGCGTAAAAATGCCGACGCCGAGCGACTCGGCTACGGCGTGGCGCTCGCGTTGACGAGAAGGGAGGGGTCGTAGCATGAACGAGTCGGGCATTCATATTGCGATCACCGCCGACGCCGCGAGCGCCGACGCCTCCGTTGCGGCCCTTGACGAGCGGCTCGCGAAGCTCGAGACGGCCTTTCTGGGTGCCGGCAAAGGCGCGCAGCAGGCCGGCAAGGACGTCGGCGCGGCGAGCGGGCTCTTCAGCAAGCTCAGCTCGCACCTGCAAGAAGTCGAGAAGCACGGCAACGCCCTGTCCGGCATCGGCAACAAACTCGGCGGCCTCGGCGGCCCACTGAAGTCCGTCGCGGACAAGGCCGGCGCTCTTGGCGGAGCGCTCGGCATGATTCCCGGCCCGATGATGGCCATAACGGCCGGGCTCGCGGCCGTCGGCGCTGCCGGCGCGTTCTTGCTGTCGTCGGCGCACAAAGCGGCGCTCTTTCAGGATGCCACCGAGCAGTTGCGCCTGTCGCTGCGGAGCGCGGGGCAGACGCAGGCCGGTTTGACGCAGAAACTGATCGACTTCGCAACGGTGCAGGAAGAGACGACGACCTACACGCGCACGCAGGTCGTCGACAGCCTCGCACAATTCACGACGGCCGGCATGAACGCCGCGCAGGCGCAAGCGGCGATGACGGCGGCGGAGAACGTCGCCGCGCGCACGCACGTGGACGTCACGCGCGTCGTGCGGTCGCTCGAGATGGCCTACCACGGCAATACCGCGAGCCTGCAGCGCTACGGCATCCAAGTCAAGGACGCGCAGGGAAAGATCCTGCCGTTCAACGCTTCGATGGCGCTGCTCGAGCAGCGCTTCCATGGAGCCGCTAAAGCGGCTGGAGAAGCGGGCGAAGGGCCGATGACGCGCCTTTCGCACACCTTCGGCAGATTGCAAGAGACGGTCGGGGCGCTCGTGTTGCCGATCCTGCAGAAACTCGCCGACGTGCTCATCAACGTCGTGGACTCGGCGACGGCATCGTTCAAACGCTGGGAGGCGGCGGCGCATGCCTTCTACCTGCGCAATAAGCAGGCGTTCGACGCGATCGCGAAG
>JAKAVX010000733.1 GCA_021827465.1 Deltaproteobacteria bacterium
GGATCTTGAGCGCTTTCGCGTTGTCCTTCAGATCGATCACGTCCCTCGGGCGCGGGCTGTACACGTCGGTCTGGCCGGAGAGGAACTTGAGGTAATCGGTGTTCTGATCCTGCACGATCAAGAGCGCCCTGCCGTGCAGGCGCGGCAGTTGGCCGCCGTGCTCGTCCTTCATCCAGAAATCGGGATAGCGCTTGTACTGCACGACCTGGCTCTGCGCGTAGCTCGTCATCTCGAAAGGACCGTCGCCGACCAGGTCGCGCACGGAAGTGTTGATTCCCCACGTGCGGTTGAACTTGCCGGCGGCGTACGCGGCGCCGAGCGCGTGCTCGGGGATGATCGGAATCGACGCGGCCTCATAGAGCAGCGGCGCGAACGTCCGCGGCATGTGCATCGCGATCGTGTAGTTGTCGATCAGCTCGGTTGCGATCGGCTTGCCGTCGATCAAGAGGCTCGGGCGGATGCTGTTGGGCACTTGCGGGTCGTAGATCACCTTCATGGTGAACGCGACGTCGCGCGCGTCGAGCGCTGCGCCATCGAACCACTTGAGTCCGTGACGGATATGGAACGTGACCGTCTTCTGATCGGGCGTGATCTCCCAGCTTTCCGCCAGACCTGGCTCGGGCAGAAGCGTCTTGAGGTTGACGCGAATCAGCGTCTCGAACAGGTCGCCGATCACGGCGCCCGAGGTCGCGTCGGTCACGAGGATCGGATTGAAGGTGCGCGGATCGGCGGATGTGGCGTCGTAGAGGATCTGTTGGCCGGCGTGATTGAGTTTGGGCCGATTGACGCGGCATCCCGCCGCGCACAGCGTCACGGCGAGCGCCGCCGCGGCAACGGCGCCGCGCACGCCGGAGCGCAACAGAGCTGTGCGGCGCGGAGTCATCGCGTGGTCTCCGCTATCGGATAGCGCGGCGGCGAGGTGATCGGCTCGAATCGGCAATTCGATCGGGGGTAAGCGGCGGCACGCCGTTTCGACGGGTTCGTTTGATGAAAAATTACGGGCGGCGTCGGAGGAATCATTGCGCCGACGCTGGGGGATTTGGCGCGGCCGATGGGTTTGATGCGCTCATTTTGTGCCTTCGTTCTCCCCTCGGACTCTGTTCGCGCGCCCGGCCATCACCGGCGCGGAGCGCTTGCGGCGCCTCCGCGCACAACTCCATTATGCACAGATCGAAAAAGAATATAAGGCTGGTTTGTTCAGGAGAAAATTTTGCGAATCTCCCGAGCGCCGGTTATGGATTACCCCCGCTTACCCGAGGGTACGAATAGGCGCCGATTACGACGACTGCCTCAGGTCAAAGATCGCCGGGGCGATTTTTCCGTTTATGATTGGGCGTTCGTAGCGGATCGTCAGATGGCTGTGCGCCTGCGGAAAATCCGCTTCGATCGAGTACGGGAACATCACGCCGCCGATATCGTGGTAGTCGGCGTAGCGAACTTCGTACTCGATTTGTCCGGCGGCATTGCTGAGGCGGACCAAGGCGAGGTTGCCGTCCGAAAATCCGAGCTCGCGCATCGCGCCACCGCCGGCAGGCCACGCACCGACTATCATTGGAGCATTTCCCGAGGCATTGGCGTCCGCGCTAATCGTTTCCGAAGTGATCGCGACCGGCGCGTGCGATGCGACTTGCTCGGTGCCGGGCGCGATTCCGAGCAGGAGGGTCACGGCGTCCGCCGGCGCCATCGGAATCTGCACAAACCGTTCGAGCGTCCGGGCGTTGGCGACGGCGGTGATGAGCTTATTTTTGGAAGGCTCAAAGATTTCAAGCCGGCCGCCATGGGTTGCAACGACGAGTGCGACGCCGAACGGCGACATCGCTTCGACGCGCAGATTCGCGGGGCGGCTGACAGTGATATTTTCGCGCGCCTTGGCGTGCCGATCGGGCGCGGCGTAAGACATGATCGCCGCCGACTCGATCGAGGTGAGCGCGCGGTCGCGCTCGGCGAGATGCGCCGTCATCGCGGCCATTTCGGCGCTGGTTTTTGAAGAAATCACCGCCGGCGGGGGTTGCGGGGGAGCCGGCGAGATCGTCGCGCAGGCGGAAAAGGCCAGCGCCAACGCCGCGATCAGCGCCCGACGAGCGCGGCGGTCCGCGATCCGCCGCGAGCTAATGCCCGGCGGCATTCTGAGAGTTCTCGAGGTCCTGAATCTTGTCCTTGAGGCGCGCGATTTGCTCTGGCTGCTGCGATTTCTTGAGCGCGTCCTGATATTCGTGCGTCGCCGCCTGTATCTTGCCAACCTTGCTGTAGGCGTCGCCCAGATGCTCGGTGATCGTTGGGTCGTTATTGGTCAGGTTAACCGCGCGTTCGAGTTGTTCGACGGCGCGCCGATAGTCGCCCTTCTGGTAGTAAACCCATCCGAGGCTGTCGATATAGAAACCGTCTTCCGGCTCGATAACCAACGCGCGCTTGATAAGCTTTTCGGCTTCGTCCAGATTGCGGCCCTCTTCGGCGTAGGTGTAGCCGAGGTAGTTAAGCGCCTGGGCGTTGGTGGGATTGATGGCGATCGCCTTTTTCATCTCGACCATGCCGTCGGTGCGCTGTTTGTCCTGGTCGAGGACGGCGCCAAGGGTGAAATGATACTTGTCGTTTTTGGGGTCGAGCGCGACCATCT
>JAKAVX010000734.1 GCA_021827465.1 Deltaproteobacteria bacterium
ATCGCGACCGGCGACAAGAACTATATCGGCGCGGGGGTCGAGATAATCGAGGGTATCAGGCTCATCAAGGCGGCGATGCCGCGGGCGAAGACGATCCTCGGGATCTCGAACGTGTCGTTCGGACTTCCACCCGCGGGGCGCGAGGTCCTGAACGCCGTGATGCTGCATCACTGTATCGAGGCGGGACTCGACCTTGCGATGGTGAACACGGAGAAGCTGCCGCGCTATCCGTCGATTCCGGAAGAAGAAAAAAAGCTCGCCGACGATCTGATCTGGTGGCGCGGCGAGGATCCGATCGCCGCGTACGCGGCGCATTTCCGCGAGCGCAAGAGCGGCGTCGAAAAGGAGAATCGTAAAGATCTTCCGCTCCTGGAGCGCCTGCCGCGCTATATCCTTGAAGGCTCGAAAGAGGGACTGACCGACGATCTCGACGAGCTGCTCGCGACGATGGGTCCGCTCGAAATCATCAACGGGCCGTTGATGAAGGGGATGGACGAAGTCGGACGGCTTTTCAACGCCAACCAGATGATCGTCGCCGAGGTTTTGCAATCGGCAGAGGCGATGAAAGCCGCCGTCGCGCATCTCGAGCCGCACATGGAGAAATCTGAAAGCTCGAATCGCGGCAAGATTATCCTGGCGACCGTCAAGGGCGACGTTCACGATATCGGCAAGAACCTGGTCGAGATAATTCTCTCGAACAACGGCTACCGCGTGATCAATTTGGGGATCAAGGTGCCGCCGGAGGATCTGATCAAGGCGTTTAAGCAGCATCACCCGGACGCGATCGGGCTTTCGGGGCTGCTGGTGAAATCGGCGCAGATGATGGTGGTGACGGCGCAGGACCTGAGGGGCGCAGGCATCGATTGCCCGATCCTGGTTGGCGGGGCGGCGCTTTCGAACCGCTTCACGCGGATCAAGATCGCGCCGGAATATCCCGGGCTGGTCGCATACGCGAACGACGCGATGTCAGGGCTGTCGCTGGCCAATGACATCATGGATGACGAGCGGCGCGAGATACTGCGGCGCCGGCTCGAGGAGGATTCGGCGCGGATGCTTGCGGCAACGCCGCGGCCGGCAAACGGTGCCGCGAAAGCGGCGGGAGCAAAATCCTCGGTACGGCGCGATATCGAAATTCCCACGCCGCCCGATCTCAAGACTCACGTGCTGCGGCATTATGAGCTTGCGGAGATATTTCCATACATCAATCCCGCGATGCTCTATACGAAGCATCTCGGTTTGCGCGACGCCGAGCGCGCGCTAGCCGAAGGGAATCCCAAGGCCCTCGAACTCAAAGCCGCGATCGAAGAAGTGCAGGACCGGATGCTCGAGCGCGCCGATATCAGCGCCAACGCGATTTTTCGATTCATCCGCGCGCAGTCCGACGGCGACCGAACGGTAAGCTTTCTGACCCCAGATGGTTCGAGCGAGATCGGCCGGCTGCGCTTCGGACGGCAGAGCGCACCGCCCTATCTGTCGTTGGCCGACTATGTTGGCGATGCAAAAAGCGGACGGGCCGACTACCTGTGCCCGTTTATCGTGACGATCGGTGAAGGAATGCGCGCGCTTGCCGACGATTGGAAGAGCCGCGGCGATTATCTGCGCTCGCACATTTTGCAAATCCTCGCGCTCGAGGGCGCCGAGGCATTCGCCGAACTGCTGCATCAGAAGATTCGCGCGATGTGGGGAATCGGAGATCCGCCCGGAATCACGAAGAAAGATCTGTTCCAGGCGCGCTATCACGGCAAGCGTTATTCGTTTGGCTACCCCGCGTGTCCTCGCCTCGAAGACCAGGCGATCCTTTTCAAGCTGCTCGAGCCCGAACGCCACGAAATTGGCGTGCGGCTGACGGAAGGCTTCATGATGGATCCGGAGAGCTCCGTCAGCGCAATCGTTTTCCATCATCCGGAGTGCAAATACTTCAACCTGTCGCCGGAAGATACCGAGCGGCTCGAGGCGGAATTCGCGCCCGCGACTTCCTGAGCCGTGGGCAGTAAAAGAAAAGCGCGCGGGCCGATTACGGCCAGCGCGCTTTCGCGCTGCGACTCCAATTCCGGATTACTTCGCGGGGGCGCCGCTGCAGGCGGCCGCGTTGATGATGCCGCCGTTGGCGCTCCGCGCATGCAGATCGATCGGGGCGGATTTACCTCGCAGTTCGCCGTGCGGCTCGTAACTGGCGCAGCGGATCATTACCTCGCGCTCGCGCGGGCCGTCGAGCTCGACCATGAAAACGCGCTGCCAGGTGCCGAGCGCGAGCCGTCCGTCCATCACGGGAATATGCTCGCTGGTGGACAGGAGCAGATGCATAAGATGCGAATGCGCGTTGGGGCGTTCGTCGGGGGCGATAGGCGGCTTTCGGCGCGACATGTCATTGTGATGATAGTGCGCGTCGGCGGGGCATAGCCGCGCGAGCATCGTCTTGAAGTCCGCTAGCAGCAGTTCTTCAGCCTCGTTGATCTTGATCGCCGCGGTGGTGTGGCGCGAGAACACGGTCACTTGACCGGACACGCATCCGTTATCGGCAAGGTGTGCATTGATGATGTCAGTCAGATCGACGAATTGGATCGGCTCAACGGGTTGAATCCGCACGATCGGATCGTAGAGCGCAATACTCTG
>JAKAVX010000735.1 GCA_021827465.1 Deltaproteobacteria bacterium
GTCGGCGACCTCGCCGAACTCGACAAGGCCACCGGGCCCGGAGGTGCCCTGGAGGCGGCCATCGCCGCCCGAGACGAGGGATTGGTGCGGGCGATCGGCATCACGGGACACGGCCACCAGGCCCCGGCCGTCCACCTTGAGGCCCTGCGCCGCTTCCCGTTCGACGCCGTGCTGACGCCCTACAACTTCGTGCTGTACGCCAACGCCGACTACCGCCGGGACTTCGACGCGCTCGCGGCGGGCGTGGGCGGACCGTTTCTGGCAGATGCTACTCGGTCACGCTCTGCATCACGTGTCCGCTCGCATCGTCCACGATATCGACCTCGACCTTGGCGGTAACCTTGTGTGCCTCTTTTGTGTTCGCGATTCCGGTCTTCAGATCGCTCAGGAACTTGTCGCGCGCAAACGGCGGCATCGCGTCCATTGGGAAGTTCGACATCATGACCTTGGCCCGATACTTCGACGGCCACTCAATCGAGGTCACCTTGTTCCCCGCAACCGGCAGATTGCGCACCATCGCTTCCATTGCGCCCTTGAAGGTCTTGTCGCTGACCGCGCTTGCCGCGGCGCCGGCACCGGCCGCCGGCGAGCCGCTCTTGAGCGACGAGGCAACCTGCGTCGCGGTCTTGGGCGGCATCCCGGTTATCTTCGTGAAGGCCTGGATCGCCTGTTTGCGCATGGCGTCGTCGGGCGCAAGCGAGATCGCCTTGGTCAGCACGATCGCGGCGTTGGCCTTGTCGTTCTGCTCGCCGTAGGCGACGCCCATATTGTAGTAGGCCTGGTAGAGATCGGGCTTCACCGCGATCGCCTTCTTGTACTGCACGACCGCCTGGTCGGCGTTGCCCGTGTAGAGGTACATGGTGCCGAGGTCGGTGAGAACCTCGGGGTCCTTGGGCTTTTGCTTGAGATAGTGCTCGTATGCGGCGATCGCTTCGTCGTAGTTGTTGCGATCGTAATAGACATCGCCGATACCGCGCAGCGCGTCGAGGTTGTTCGGATCGAGCTTGAGCACGTGCGCGTAGGCCTCAGCCGCCCGGTCGTAATACGAGGAGTCGAACAGCGCCGCGCGCATCGAGACCGCGCCGAGCTTGTTCCATGCCGTAACGTCATTGGGCTTGCTCTTGGCGTCCTGCGCAAGCTGATCGATGAAGGTCCGGGCCTCGGTGGGAAGCTGGATCTTCGGATGGCCCGGCGGCAGGCTGCCCGCCGTCGGGGACGAAGCGGCCGCGGGCGCCCCGTTGGAGGCGGTTTGCGGAACAGTGGGCGTGCGCAACAGTATGTAGGCTGCGGCGCCAAGGCCGGCGATGGTGATGCCGAAGAACACCGCGATAAAGGCGTTGGTGAGACGGAACCCGGATGACGCCGAAGCGCCACTCGCTTTCTGTTTTTCTGACGCGGAAACGCCGGCGCCGGCAGAGGCTGCTTCGCCGAGCTGCCGGCCGCATTCGATGCAGAATTTCGCGCCAGCCATCAAGGGGGCGCCACAGTGCGGGCAGAATCGCATGAAAAATTCCTACATTTCACCTGCCGCCTGTGCAACCGTGCGCCACGCTGTTTCAGAACCTGGCCTCCTGTTGTATAGTCCGTGCGCGTTTCCGCTTTGGCCTGTTAGGGGAGAGATTCGACCATGCAGCTTTACGATTCTTTTGGACCCAATCCGCGTGCGATGAGGATGTTCCTGGCCGAAAAGGGCATCACCATCCCGACCAAAACTGTCGACCTGATGGGGGCCGAGAATCGCCGCCCTCCCTACACCGATCGCAATCCGGGCGGACAACTGCCGGCGCTCGAACTCGACGACGGCAAGTGCATCGGCGAAACCGTGGCGATCTGGGAATATCTCGAGGAAAAGCATCCTAACCCGCCGCTTATCGGCGCAACTCCCGAAGAGCGGGCCGATGCGCGCCAGTGGCAGCGCCGCATCGAACTGCGTATCACCGAGCACCTCTACAACGGGTTCCGCTACGCCGAGGGCGCGCCGATCTTCAAGGACCGCATGCGCATCCTGCCTGAGGCCTCGCCCGGGCTTAAGGCTGTCGTCCAGGACAATCTCAAATGGCTCGACGCGCTGCTCGAAGGCCACGATTATATCGTCGGCAATCGCCTCACCGTCGCGGACATAATCCTCTATTGCGCGCTCGATTTCGGCTCCGGCGTGGGCCAGAAAATCGATCCCTCGTTCAAGAACGTGAACGCGTGGTTCAAGCGCGTTGATTCGCGTCCGAGCGCCAAGGCGAGCCTCCATCCCAACGCCGCGCAAACCGGGATGAAGGGCTGAGCCGGCGGCTGAAGACGGTGACGCTTTCCCGAGGCGTGCGATGGCGGCATCGACCGAGCTGATAACCGAACAGCTCAATCGGCTCGTGCGCGCGCGTACCGCTGACGTCGGCGCCCGCGCGCGCGACCTTGTATCGCTTCCGGGACACGCGGGCTTCGGCTACAGCTTCGTGCTCGATCGGGCAACGCCAGGCGGTCCTTCGGGAAAGCTGGTGCTCAGGATCGCGCCCGAGGGTGTTCGCATTGCGGGTCCGGCCGACGTGGTGCGCCAGGCCCGAATCATGGCTTCGCTCGCCGATACCGAAGTGCCCGTCCCGCCGATTATCTGGTACG
>JAKAVX010000736.1 GCA_021827465.1 Deltaproteobacteria bacterium
AGCCGAGCCCGCGCGAGATTTCCGGCATCGCGCCCATCAGCACGTCTGGATTGAATCCGCAGAAAACCCACGATCCGAGTCCCATCGCCTCGGTGGCAAGCCGGATGTTCTGCACCATGCATCCGATCGGAAACTGCTCAACCTGGAAGATGAGCTGCTCCTCGCCAGCGATCGTGCTCGGCAACTCGAGCTTGCCTTCGCCGATCCACTTCTCGAGCCCGGCCGGGCGTCCGCCGTTCCATTCATCGACCATGTAGAAGTGCCACACGTCCATGAAATTGATCAGCGCGGACTGAAGCCATGCCGAGTCGCTCAGCGGAATGAACCAGGTTGAACCGGGCATGTTCATGTTGAACTGGTACGGACCCATCAGGGTAGCGTGCGGCGCGCCGGGAGCGCGCAACGCCCAGTCGACGTCGGGCCGCTCGTCGAGGATCTGGATGAGCCCGTCCTCGTACCACTTGAGGACCTTGTCGTAGTCGGCTTCGGACTGGATCTCGATCGGTCCGGAGCGCTCCTTGGTGGGCTTGTAGATGAACGCGCCGCGGTCGTTGATGATGAGCAGGTCGGTGGCCAGCGAGTTGCCCGGCGAGGGAACCGTGCGGCCCGCGATCCAGGTCAGCTCATGGAATCCGCCGTCGAGCGAGATGTCCCACGCGCAGAGCCCGTTGGGACCGCATGCGGACCACGCAATCAGCGCTTCCTCGAGTTCCGTCAGCGGCTTCGGCTCTTTCTTTGAGACGAATTTCATCGGCCCGGCGTTCTGCATCATCGTGCGGCCGGTGACCGGATGCTTTATTTCCGTGCCCGAATCGATACGGTAACCGTGTCCGACGCGGCGGCTCCGGATGGTGGTCAGAAGATTGAAGAAATTGGGAGACTGCTGGAATGCCCACTTCAGCCTATCGTGATCGTTCATGTCGCCAAGCTCCTGAGGCGCCGGCCGCAGCCGAGCGCCAACGGATTCTATTTTTCAGACCCGTAAATATCGGTCCGCCCGCGCCGAAAGATCAAACGAAATCAGATTAATTTTCGGCATCCGGGTCGAAACGTTAATCGAAGCGCTCGCAAGCAGAGCGCATTCACTCCACGAAACAATACTTGCCGTCCTTCAGCTCGACCCATCGGCCGCGATCGGTCACCTGGCCGCCAACGTCAATCTGGGTGCGCAGGATGAGCAGCTCTTCTTCGGTCGGCGGCTCCAGAATTTCGATGTTCTTCGCCATCTTGGGTTTGAAGCTCATCTCTTCGAGCACCTGCTCGACCGTCACGTACGGCGCGATCGCGTGCAGCATCAACTGGCAATCGGTGTCGTAGCCGAACATCGCCCACGGCGTGTAAACGCGCCACGGTCCGGTGCCGGGCGGCAGGCCATGCTTCTCGCGCGAGCCGGGGCCTTCAAGGAAGCCGGGCGAGGAAATGAAATCGACCCGATCGACGAACTTGCGCTTCTGCTGGTCGGTGACGAGGATGGTGCGCCACGCGAGCGCCGCGATACTGTCGGCGCCGCCGGGCCCGCCGAAGCGTCGTCCTTCTCCACCTTCGTATTTGCCGACGACCGTGGAATTGACGTTGCCATAGCGGTCGACCTGAAGCGTGGCCAGGATGCCGTAGTCCACGTAGCCGAGGTGCGCGAGGTCGGCCGCGTAGTTCATCGTGCTCCATTGAAGCGCGCGGTAGTTGGCGCGCGAGCTGATCATCGTCATCAGCGGATCGAACGGAACGATCGCCTCGGGGCCGACCACGCCGTCCTCGGTGAGGTACTGGAGGTTGGGCATGTTGGTCCGCTTGGCGAGCAGGACCGAGGAGAGCGGTTCGCCGCCGCCGCCGACCCAGTAAATCTTGTTGTCCTCGACGAGACGGGAGACTTGAACGATTACGAATTCGCGTTCGCTGAAATTGGCTGCCGGTGTGCTCATGCGCCGTAGCCCTCCTTGATCGTTTCGCGCCGGCGAATCTCGGCCATCTTCTTCGTGCCGACCACCTTCGCCAGATATTCCTCGTGAGAGTTCACCGAGTAGACGTGTTTCTCGAGATAGGCTTTGAAGTCGCCGCGGAACATCGCGCCCATCGCCTCGACCACGCCTTCGGGATCGGATGCGTAGTAACCCTGCACGGTTCCGGGGTAGGCGCCGAAGGGCGCGTGCACGACGGCGTCGACCGCGAAATGCGGTATCGAGGTGCGCCCCGGGTCGCGGCGAATCTCGTCGGTCGAGACTATTTCCTCGGCCGAGACGATTACGCGCTTTGAGGCAAGCGCGCATTCCTGATGCGTGATGCCGGTGCCGAAGACGCGCGCATTGCCATATTCGTCGGCCTGATGGACGTGGATTATGGCGACGTCGGGATTGAGCGCGGGAGCAAGCAGGACCGGCTGCTTGCTGTAGGGATCCTCGACGATCTTGCACCCGGAGCGCGGAAATCCGTCGGTGCCGCCGAAACTGCGCGCGGGCAGGAACGGCAGGCCCATCGCGCCCGCCTTCAGCCGAAGCGTCATGATCGCGTTGGAGTATTCGTAGATTTTGAGGCGGTTCTCACGCACCGCGCGCGCGATCCACGGGCCGAATCCGATGAAGCCGATATCGATCCTGTCGGCGCATCCGGCCTCG
>JAKAVX010000737.1 GCA_021827465.1 Deltaproteobacteria bacterium
GGTGCGCGCATATATCTACCGCTATCTGATCAACAACTCGCGGCTCGTGAAGATCGGCACCACCCAGGCGCAGCGTAAGCTGTTCTTCAACCTACGCAAAGAGACCGAACGGCTTGAGGCTCAAGGTTTTACCGCGCAGCCCAGGCTGCTCGCGCAGCGGATGGGGGTGAAGGAAAGCGAAGTCCGCGAGATGCAGGAGCGGATGGCGCAAAGCGAGGTCTCGCTGGATCAACCGACGGCAGCGGGCGAAGATACTCGCTTGGCGGACATTCTGCCGGACCGTGAGAACAACCCCGAAGAAGCTGCCGTCGTGACCGAGTGGCGTAAGTTCGCGCACGACCGGGTAGCGGAATTCGAGGCGACACTGCACGACAAGGAGCTTGAGATTTTCCGCGCGCGGCTGCTCACAGAGAATCCGCAGACGCTGCAGGAGATCGGCGCGAAATTCGGTGTGAGCCGCGAGCGCGTGCGGCAAATCGAAACACGGTTGAAAAAGCGGCTCAAGGAATTTATCAAGTCGAAGGCATCGGATATCGAAGATGCCGGCCCCGGATGAGCGGGAACGGAAAGCGACCCGTAGATTACATAATTTACCGCACCTTCACACGGACGAGTGGGTGAACGCCTACTCCCACAAGGCGAAGAATTCTGGGTGGCACTTTTGGTCCCAAGGGGTGCGATAGGGCTTCGCGGTGGATTCAAGCGTCTAATCCGCGTGGGCCTGCGCGGCGGCGATTTCATAACGAGTCTTGCCGGGTCCCGTTTCGGGCAGGAAGTACATCGTCACGATCGGGAGGAACTGAAAGACCAGGAACGAGAGCATTACGGCGCGCAGTCCGAAATGCGCAGCGAGCGCTCCGCCGAGAAAAGGCGAGATAAAGGCGCCGACGTACCCCACCGCCCATACGAAACCCATCGACGCGCCGACTCGCACGGGCGTCATCCCGGGCAGTTCCATCATCAGAGTCGTGATCGCCGCAAGCGAGCCTGCGGCTCCGATTCCGACGAGAATCAGCGACAGCCGGATCCACATCGGATCGGGAAACAGAATCGCGCCGGCGCATCCGACCAGCGTCGTGATCGCAACTGGCCAGGTAAACGGTTTGCGCAATCCAGTCATGCCGGTGCCGATTCCGCCCAGCGTGGCCGAGAACATTCCTGTCAGTGGCAACACTTGCGTCATCAATGATGCTTGCAGCATCGTCATCCCGCGAAAGACACGAAAGTATTGCGGCAGAAAGGCGGTGTAAATCTGGAACACCCACATTCCACCGAACAGACCCGCCGCGATCAGCAGCACGTCGCGCATCTTTGCGACTTCCGCCAGCGCGGAGCCGCGTTCGCCGGTTTCGGCTGGATTTTCCTGCGGAGCAGTTATGGAGGTGTGCCGTTCGCGGCCGAAGAGCGTCCATAGCATTGCGACGCCCGCGGTTCCGACGCCGTACCAGAACAGCACCGAGCGCCACGACGAGCCGACGGCGGTGAACAGCGGCGGCGTGAACCTGAACACGGCCGTCAATCCGACGTAGCCGAAGGCGAAGTTGATCATGTTGATGTATGGCCATTCGCCTTCACCGAACCATTGCATCGTCAGCGTTCCCGGCGGTGCGATCACGATTCCGTAGCCGATCCCCTCGAGGACGCGGCAGGCAAGCAGAGCTGCGAAGTTCGGCACGTAACCGCTCGCGATCTGGCCAGCCGCCATCAACCAGATCCCAATGATGAGCGCGCGCAATGCTCCCACGCGTTCGGCGACCACGGCGCCGAGAATCGAGAATACGCCGATGCATAGCGCGATAATTGAGATGATGAGGCCGGCACTGCTGAGCCGGATGCCCAGGCCGTTTTTGATCTCTTCGAGAATTGGGGCCGGCGCGAGCCAAGTCAGCGACTGCGAGATCAGAAGCATCAGCAGTAGAAGTTCAATCGCCCATCGGTAGGGTGAAAGCTTGTCGGATCGGCTCATCGTTAATAGGCTCCCGCGCGTCTGGTGAGGGTATAACGCGTGCGCACCCGCGCGCGCCAACGGAAAATATCTTCCTCGGCCAGCATCGCGGCACTCCGCAGCCTGGCGAGTTGTCGGGCGGAGCTTTTGACGTTCAAAGCCTGCGTTCGCCGCTTGCCCAAATCAGGTATCCGGTCATTCCGAGGGCGTATACCAGCGCGATCAGGTAAAAGACGGCGGTGAATGAACCCGACGCTTGCACGATGAAGCCAGCGACGGCGACGCCAATCATTCCCGGAATCGCGGCGATCGTGTTCGAGATGCCCATCAGGATGCCAGCATAAGTCGGACCGACGTCGAGATGATTGACTCCATATGCGGCAAGCCCGAGTCCGTTGGCCGCCGCTGATATGGTGATAAGCGCGATCGCGAAAGCCGCGGAATGCGCTGCGGGAAGTGCGAGCAGAGGCAGCGCACCGCCGGCGAACGCAATCGATTGAATCAACTTGCGTGTCGCGCCGACACTGATGCCACGCACGATCATGGCGTCGGCGATCCAACCGGCACAATTGACCGCGGCAAACGTCGCGAGCCACGGAACGATCGAATAGACGCCGACCCGCGCGACCGTCACACCGAAGCTGTGATGGAGGAATGTTGG
>JAKAVX010000738.1 GCA_021827465.1 Deltaproteobacteria bacterium
TCGATTCGCGCGCGGGCAAGTTCGGGCGTGGGCGAGTCGGCGAGCGCGGCCTCCTGGATTACGGCGCGTATCGTGGAGAGCGAATCGCCCTCGTCCACGATAGAGAAGCCCGGCTGATAGCCGAGCGCGCGCGCTTCCTGGCGCAGAATTCGGGCGCACGCCGAATGGAACGTGCTGATCCACGGCGCCTCGGCGCTCTCGCCAAGCAGCGCGCCGACCCGCTCGCGCATCTCGCCCGCGGCCTTGTTGGTGAACGTGACCGCGAGAATTTCGTACGGCGCGACGTTGCGCTCGCCGAGCAGGTTGGCGATACGATAGGTGATGACGCGGGTTTTGCCCGAACCGGCCCCGGCAAGAATCAGGATTGGGCCGTTACCGGCTAGAACCGCGTCTCGTTGCGCGGGATTCAGATCGTCAAGATTCAGCGACGGCATTTCGACATTTGAAACAGGTTGAAACCCGATAGCGGGGGAACTCAGGATACCGGGTCCGAAGCAGTCGTCAAAGCCAGGCCGCGGAATTTCAGCGCGAAGGCGCGTATCGATGGCAAAATACGAACCGCACGATCGCTTCTATCGCAAGGCGCGTGAGAAGGGATTGCCCTCGCGCGCGGCCTTCAAGATCGAGGAACTGCTTCACCGCGTCAAACTCGAGCGCGGCGCGCGGGTGCTCGACCTCGGATGCGCTCCCGGCGGATGGCTTGCGATACTCGGCCGCGCGGTCGGACCCGAAGGGCGCGTGGTCGGCGTCGATATCGTCGCGTGCCGGGAATTTCCGCCGCCAGTCGTGACCATCGTTGGCGATATCCGCGACGAGAAGCTTCCTGCGCGAATTGTCGAAGCGCTCGGCGGACAGGCGGATTTGGTCACGAGTGATATCGCGCCCAAGCTCACAGGCATCGCCGAGCGCGACGAAGCCCGGGTGGGCGAACTCGTCGAAGCGGCGCTCAACGCGGCGCGTGCGACGCTCAGGCGCGGCGGCGCGATGATCGTCAAGGTTTTCATGGCGCGCGGCTTCAAGGAGATCCTTGCGCGCTTCGAGGCGATGTTCGCCAATGTCGAAGTCACCCGTGCGCGTGCAACCAGGCCCGGTTCTTCCGAACTCTACGTGATCGCGCGCGACTTTCGGGGCTAGGCGGCGATTGCCGCTCTCCCCGCGATTGGCATTAGACGCTCCGGTGGCCTAATTCTTGATCCGGATGAAGGTCCTGAAATTCCGGATTGTGTGCGTCCTGTTCATGCTGGTCGCGCTCGCGGCCTGCGCCTGTACGCAAAAGCGCGCCGACGCGCCCCGCTCCAGAGAGGTCAAGGTCCACGTCGACGGCCTCGGTTTCGACCGCGCCAACAGCGCGCATTACGTGCTGCTCGAGGACGGAAGGCATCGCCGCGCGCTGCCGATACTGATCGACGCGAGCCAGGCGAAGGCGATTGCGCTCGAACTTCACGGTATCCAGCCGCCACGCCCGCTCACGCAGGACCTGATGCGCGAAATCCTCCACGCGACCGGCACCAAGGTCGATCGCGTCGAGATTTACGACGTTCGCGACGGCGTCTATTACGCGAGAATCTCGCTCGACGGCGGGCGCCATCGGGTCGAGGCGCGCCCGAGCGACGCAATAGCGCTCGCACTCGGGATGCACGCGCCGATTTACGTGAGTGACAAGCTGCTCCAGCCGCGCTCGGCGATCGCGCTCGGTCCGGCCGCGACTTTGCCGGGCAGCGCCCGCGGTCTTGGGCTCACGGTCCAGGAGATAACGCCTACGATCGCGAAATATTTCAATCTCGATGCCGGGAGCGGCCTGCTGGTTTCGGCGGTTGACGGCGAAGCGCGCTCGGCCGGAATAGAGCGCGGCGATATCGTGACCGCAATCGGCGGCAGGAACATGAAGCGGCTCTCGGACTTCGACCGCGCACTGTCAAAGCTGCGCGAAGGCGAGAAGGTGACGCTCACCGTCAGCCGAAACGGCAGCCGCCGTTCGATAACGCTCAAGGCGTTTTCGCCCGGGGACTAGCCGCGCGCTAGCATCACGCTGCGGATAAAGCGCGGGTCGGGCGGTTCGTCCGCAGCGAGATGGGCGAACTCGTCTTCCAGGATATTAAGGCACGAGTTGACGAAGTTGGCGCTGCGGGCGCGCGTGCGCTCGTCGAGCCGCGCCGCGAGTATCGACTCGACTCCGGAGCGGAATTCCGCGCGAAGCTCGGCGCGATGCCGGTCGGCGGTCATCACCGTGCGCCGCAACTTCTGAAGCCGGCTCACCTCGATCGGCGTCGGCACGATGCGGCCGTCGATCGCCATCCGCACGAGCGCGGTTAGCAGAATTTGGCTCAGCCGCACCTCGGTGCCCGCGATCAGTGCGCGGAACGCCTGCGACGATATGTCGAGCCCGAGCAATTCGCGCAGCAGATCGCCCGTTGCCTCGATCTCGTCGAGGATCGCGTAGCAAAGATGCAGGTCGCGCATCGCGCCGAAGTCGCGCATCTCCACCGCGCCCGAGCCGTCGAGCCCCGCATAGAAGCGCGGCTGGCGTTCGAGCATCCCGGCGAGCGCCTCGCGGTAGGGCGAATCGAGGTAGGCGACCTCGCGCCCCTGTTTCGCGCTGAGCC
>JAKAVX010000739.1 GCA_021827465.1 Deltaproteobacteria bacterium
CTTTAGCGGGACCAGACGTACATCGTAACTTCGAAACCAAACCGCAGCTCTTCGAACTCAGGCTTCGTCCAACTCATTGTCCGTCTCCCTGTTCATTAGTTTGCTTCGTCGAAGCGGCGAACAGTCTTTCTGCCTTGATCCTGCCTCTATTCGCCAAGGATGTCAAAGGCTCTTTTATTCGCTCCGATGTCGCGCCGCGCCGGCCATCCCGCGCGTCGGGGCTTCCTCCTCAGGTGGCCTGACCCCGTGGAAGAACCCGTAGTACATCGCGGCGGTCAGCGCCTGCAGAATCGCCGCAAGTGCGATTGGCAGGCCAAGCGCGATTTCCTGCATCAGGACCCCCGCAATCGGCGGGCTTACAAGCGAAGTCACCTGGAGCGGCAGATTCGTCAGGCCCGCGGCGGTGGCCCGCTCGGAACGATCGACCATCCCCATCAGGTAGGACTGCCGCGCCGGAACCCATAGCGCGCCGATAACCGATCTCAGAGCGTACATGAGCGCCGCCATGAAGTAGGTCGGCATCGCGACCATCGCGAGCAGAAACGTCGAGGATATCGCGCGCGCAACCACGATCGTATTGAGCGTGCCCGCCTCGCGGCTTATCCGTCCCACCATCAGATTGGGAATCCCAGCGGCGAGATTGATTATGAAGAAGAGGCTTGCGATCTGCGACGCGCTCGCGCCGAACTGACGGTAGAACCAGTACACGACGAACGGACCGAGCATCCCGATCGCGAAGCCGTTGGTCCCGTTTATCACGCCGAATCTGACCACGAACCACCACGAACTGCGGCTTAATCCGAGCACTTTTCGTCCGGCCGGATTCGCGGGCGCGGGATCGTTTCGATACGCGGCGCGGGCGGATTCGCGCGCCGCCGTTTCACGCGGACGCTCGCTGATTGGAACCGTCACCAGCGCCATCGCGACTCCGGCCACCGCCGCCGTCCAGAACAGCGCGCGATATCCGTCCAGCAGCGGGGTCGCGAAGATCGCGCTGATTGCGTGCGGCGACGCCGCCATCAGCGAGCCAACCGCGCCCGCCACCACGCCGACGAACGCAAGCGCGCCGAACACCGTCGTGCGGGCCGCGTCGCTCGAATGCTCCGCGATAAGCGCCTGCTCCGCCGGAAAGTACGGTCCGACCGAGCCGCCCGCTCCGGCCGGACCGGTCCTGCCCACGGTGCCGAGCGCTGCCGCGAGCGCGAGCATCGCAAACCCGTTCGCGCTCGCGAACAGCACGCCCGCCGCGGCGCTCATCAGCGAGATAACGATCAGCAGATTGCGCCGTCCGAAACGATCGGAGAGAAGGCCGACCACCGCGGCGAGCGCGGCGCTCGCAACCGCCGAGGCGGTGAACAGGTAGCCGACATGAAGCGCGTCGAATCCGAGTTTCGCGACGTAAATCGGAACTAGGATCGCGAGATAGCTCTGGACCAGGCTCCTGAGCGTGCGCCCGGTCAGCAGAAGCCCCAAATCGCGATTCATCCACGCCGGAGAGAGTTTCATCGCGTTGTAGCACGCGGCGCCCTTCGATCGCCGCATCGAGCGGCGGGCGGGCGCGCACGGGCCATCGTATCAGGAGCCGCACTCAGGCAAGTAGCGGCGCGAAGAATGCCGCAGACGAATGTTGGGCGATGCGCCGCTTTTCTTTTCGCTTCAGGTGTTCAATATAATCCGGGCGGGAGCTGGCCGTGATTCGCAAGTTCAGGTTCGAAGCGGAAATCTACCGCACCCTCGATCGGATACCGCTTGGCGTGCGCCGCAAATGCGACCGCATCGGGATCAAGCTTGCGCTCGAGGAATGGCAGACGCTTAGCGTCGGCGAGCGGCTCGCGCTATGCCATCTGCCCGCCGAATCGTCCGAGGAGCAGGAAGCGTTCGACCTCTTCACCCGCGAAGCGGTCCATCGGCACTGCGGCGCGGAGCCCGCGCGGCTCGCCGAGGAGAAACGCGCGCTGGCAGAACCACCGGCGGAGCCGCCCGCGCAACTCATCGCGCACGCCAAGGCGGAGGGATTCTCGATCGGACGCGCGGAATGGGACCGGCTCGATGCCGACCAGCGCTACGCACTGGTAAAGATGGGCGGCGGCGCGAAACCAAGCCACGATCTGCACGCCGCTCTCGAGGAATTCCTCACCGCGCGATAATCGGTTGCGCTCACGCGCCTTTCGCGCGCAAATGGCCCATCGGAGGCCTCTTTTCCGGCTTAGACGATCCGTTCCGGATGGGTATAGACGTTGAATCCGCGCTCGCGAAGAAATCCGATCGCGGTCATCCCGACTCGCTCCGCCAACTCGACCGCCAGCGAAGACGGCGCGGAAACTGCGGCTAGAATTGGAACACCTGCGGCGGCGGCCTTCTGCACGATTTCGAAACTGAGCCGCCCGCTCACCATCAGGATTGCATTCTTCAGCGGAAGCATCCGATCCATCAGCGCGCGTCCCACGATCTTGTCCACGGCGTTGTGACGGCCGACATCCTCGCGCAGAAGCGTAAGGCCGATTCCGTTCCCGTCGCCGTTCACGGCGGGCGAAGCATTGAACAGCGCCGCTGCGTGAAGGCCGCCGGTTTCGCGAAACACCGTCTGCGCGTCGCGCATCATC
>JAKAVX010000740.1 GCA_021827465.1 Deltaproteobacteria bacterium
GTCGGCCTTCCCGGTCAGCATCGGCTCGCCTGGCGACGAGGTCCCGGGTTCGGCGGCAGCCGCGGTTCGCGCCGCTCCGGCGGCGATCGCCACAGCCAGAATCATGATGGCGGTTCGGCGCGAGAGGCCTCGGACTGCGAGCGGCAAGCGCGGCTTTCCGGCGCGGCCTTTCTTTGGGACCGATAGGCATTTGCGGTTACGCATGCTTGAGTCGCCTTCCTTTTTTTCGGCGCGGACTGTCGCGGCGTCCCGATCGGCATCGTAACCGCCCCGTCGGCTTACATCCAATGCGAGGCGCGCTGCACGGGGGGCGAGCCGCGCTCCATCCGAAGCACGCCCGGGCGGAGCGGTCCCAAAAGAAGCATTGAAACTACAACTTTAACCGTCGAGACGCCCAAAGTCGCCAAAACGCCTGAAACGCAACCCGCGCTGCATGACGCCGTGTCCGTAGAACAATGCATTACAGATATATCTTTCATCGGATCACATATCAGCCGTGATTGAGCGCGCCGCCGCGCGGCCTTATGCGACCGGTCCGATTCCTTGCTCTGGCTCGTAAGGGAACACGCGCTGCTCCTTCCGGAATCGTCCCGCGGACGGCTCCCGCAGATGTTGAGCATTCGCGAACGATTCGCCTCTGGAACGTTACTTGCGAACCCGTTTTAAGCATGTCGCCACGGCTCAATCGGCTGGGAACGTTCGTTGCGGTTCTGTCTTTTGCCGTCCTCTTGATCGGCTGTCAGGGCGGCAAGGAGGCCGAAACTTCAAAGCAGCAGCCTGCCGAACAGGCGCAGCAACCCGCGGAGACTCCCGTTGCCGAGGGCGCGCCGGCGGCCGGTGCCGAGAGCCCCGTCCAGGAGGCGAACGAGATCTTCGCCAGCCGCTGCGCGACCTGTCACGGGCAGGACGGGCGCGGCGACGGCCCCGGCTCGGAGCTGCTCACCCCCAAGCCACGGAACTTCCACGACAAGCAGTGGCAGGCTGCGACGGACGACAAGACTATCGCCACCGCAATCGTTTACGGAGGCGCTGCCGTCGGGAAGAGCCCGCTGATGGCTTCGAATCCGGACCTCCAGGGCAAGCCAAAGGTGGTTGACGCGTTGATCGCGCACATCCGCGAACTCGGCAAACAGCCGTAGGCGCTCGCGCCGGGCTTTCGCGAGGAACTCTGGCCGCTATACCACCGCCGCGCGGCCAAAAAGAGGAGCGATGCGGACAATGAGAGCGAAAAGAACTTTCGCCGGTAAGGGTCTGACTATCGCAGGCGTGTTGCTGGCGGCGGGATTACTCGTCTGGTCGTGCGGTCCGGGTGGAGGCGGCGAAGAGGGCACGGCCGTCCAGCAGATAATCAAGCAGCGCAATCTCGGTCCTGACGACGTAAAGGCCGCACTCGAAACCTATATGCCGCCGGGCCGGCCCGACCCCTATCTAATCTTCATGTCGGGCGGGCACAGCGGCCAGGTAATCGTGGCCGGGCTGCCCTCGATGCGCATTCTCAAGGTAATCGGCGTGTTCACGCCTGAGCCGTGGCAGGGCTACGGATTCGACGACGATACCAAGGGGATGCTCAAGGCCAGTTCACCCCAGGGCGAAAAGCTGACTTGGGGCGACACGCACCATCCGGCGCTGAGCGAGACCAACGGCGATTACGATGGGCAATTTCTGTTCATCAATGACAAGGCCAACGCGCGGGTCGCGGTGATAAGCCTCAAGGATCTCACTACCCACCAGATCGTCCGAAGCGGGCTGATGAACAGCGACCATGGCGGAACGTTCGTCACGCCGAACACCGAGTACGTTATCGAGACGTCGCAGTATCCGACGCCAATCGAGGGCGCTTACGCACCGCTCAACAAGAAGAGTTTCGATGATACCTACCGGGGCTTCGCGGTCTTCTGGAAATTCGATCGCGCCAAGGGACTGATCGACAAGAGCCAGTCGTTCGCGATTGAGCTTCCGCCTTACATGCAGGACTTGAGCGACGCGGGCAAGCTCGCGAGTTACGGGTGGTCGTTCACGAATTCGTTCGATACCGAACGCGCCTTCGGCGGCGATATGGAGGGCAACGCTCCGCTCGAACAGGGCGCCTCGCAGAACGAATACGACTACCTGCACGTCTTCGACTGGAAGAAGGCTGCCGAAGTCGCGCAGGAAGACGGCAAGTACAAGATGGTCAATGGCATGCGGCTGATTCCGCTCAAGGTCGCGACCGAAGAGGGAATCCTGTTCTTCGTGCCCGAGCCCAAGAGCCCTCACGGCGTCGATGTCACGCCCGACGGCAAGTACATCTGCGTGGCCGGCAAGCTCGACACCCACGTCACGGTCTTCAGCTTCGCGAAAATAAAGGCCGCGATCGACGCGAAGAAGTTCGAGGACCACGATCCTTACGGCGTGCCGATTATTGCGTTCAAGGACGCGCTTCACGGCCAGGCCGAGATCGGGCTTGGCCCGCTGCACACGCAGTTCGACGGCCGGGGATTTGCCTACACGACGCTGTTCATCGAGTCGAAAGTCGCAAAGTGGTCGCTCAAGACGCTCAAGGTCGTGGAGAAGATCCCGGTTCAGTACAACGTCGGCCATCTGTGTATTCCGGGCGGCG
>JAKAVX010000741.1 GCA_021827465.1 Deltaproteobacteria bacterium
GTCGTGAGCCTCGGCTATCCGTATCATTCACCCGCGCCGCTGGCTCTCGACTGGCGCGCCGAGCTTCGCGGCCGAATCGCGGCGTACGCGCTTGGGCCGGATTACCACGACGTCGTGCTCGAAAAAGCGTCCCGCGTCGCCGGTGCGATAACCGCCCTTCGTGCGGGCGCGATGACTCGCGTTTACGTTGACACGGGACCCGTGCTCGAGCGCGAATGGGCCAGAGAGGCGCGGCTCGGATGGTTCGGCAAGAACACGACCACGCTCAACCGCGACCACGGATCGTATTTCTTTCTCGCGGAGATTTTCACCGACGCCGAATTCGAAGCGCCATCCGCACCCTACCGCGAGCATTGCGGCACCTGCACGCGATGTCTCAATCTGTGCCCGACCAGGGCGCTGGCCGAGGGTTACGTGATGGAGTCGCGGCGATGCATCTCCTATCTCACGATAGAGAATCGCGGCCCGATCGCGCCCGAACTCAGGCCCGCGCTTGGCAACTGGGTCTTCGGATGCGACATCTGCCAGGAAGTGTGCCCGTGGAACGCCCCGCTGACGGAAGAGATCGCGCCCGACCTTTCGCCCTATCTGCCGGAATTGATGGAACTCGACGAAGCTGCCTTTTCGCGACGATTCGCCAAAAGCGCAGTAAAGCGCGCGAAGCGGCGCGGACTGCTTCGCAGCGCGGCAGTCGTGCTCGGGAATACCGGGAATCGCGAGGCCGTACCGGTGCTGGTTCGCACCCTCGATAACGACCCCGAAGCGCTTGTGCGAGCGCACGCGGCGTGGGCGCTCGGGCGGCTCGGCGGAAGCGGAGCGCGCGATGCGCTGGAGCGCGCGGCCCTGCGCGAGCCTGACGATACGGTGCGCCCGGAGATTGCGAACGCGCTCGCCGTAACCTCCTGAAACGCGCGAGACAAGTGAATTGCTGTTCTCTTTTTTGAACGGCGCAGGGAGATTGCGCTTGTAAAAAAACGCACTGAATGAAACCTTGATCGGGTATCCGATGGACATCAACGACATCCGCCGGGAATTCGTCCAACTTGCCTCACGCGAACCTGTACCCCTTGCACGCGGCGCGCTGCTGATCGCCAAGGAGGAATATCCCGATCTCGATATCGCAGGCTATCTCGACCAGCTCGCCACGCTCGCGCGCGAGGCCGAGCCGGTGGTCAAGGCGGGCGACGACGGTATCGAGCAAATCGAGCTTCTTTCCTATTTCCTGTTCGAGCAGAAGGGTTTCGAGGGCAACCGCGACAACTACGGCGACCCGCGCAACTCGTTTCTGAACGACGTGATCGATCGCCGCCTCGGTATTCCGATAACGCTTTCGTTGATTTACCTTGAGGTCGGACGCCGCCTCGGCCTCAACCTGTACGGCATATCGTTTCCTGCCCACTTCCTGGTCAAGGCGGTCGATTCGCGCGGCGAACTGGTTATCGACCCGTTCAACGGCGGCGCGATTTTATCGCTCGACGAGATCAAGGCGATGCTGACGCAGGTGTACGGGCAGCCGGTCGACATTCACCCCTCGTTCCTGAAAGCGGTGGGCGGGCGGCAGATCCTCATCCGGATGCTGCGCAACCTGAAGACCACTTATCTCGCCGGCGCGGATTCGATGCGCGCGCTTTCGGTGCTCGATCGGATCCTGCTGCTCAATCCGCGCTCGCTCGACGAACTGATGGAACGCGGCGACCTTTACGAGAAGCTGGAATGCTTCCGCGCCGCGCTCGACGATTTCCAGAGCTTTCTGTCGCAGGCTCCCGACCATACCGCGGCCGAGACCGCGCGTGAGGCTGTCGTGCGCCTGTCGCGCCAGGTGGCGCGCATCAACTGATACGACGGTTCCACGTGGCCGTATCACCAACAGCGGATTTCTTCGAAGCAAGCCGCAAGGCGGTCGCGGACCGCGAGCTTCATCGCAAGCTCCAGAACGCGAGCGACCGCCATCTCGACCACGTCGCCGAAACCCGCACGGAATTTCCCCCGTTCGAGTCCGAGCGCGACGCCGCCCGGCGCATCAAGGAGGAATCCATCGCGCGGCTCGACGAGTTGCTTATCGAGCTCAAGCGCCGGCTCGAGGAAAACGGATGCAACGTGGTCTTCGCCGCGACCGCCGAGCAGGCGCGCAACTATATCGTCTGGCTCGCGAAGAAAAACGGGCTCAAGCGCGCGGTCAAGGGCAAGTCGATGACCACCGAGGAGATCGGGCTCAACCAGGCGCTGATCGCAGCCGGGCTCGAAGTCACCGAAACCGATCTCGGCGAGTATATCGTTCAGCTTCGCGGTGAGCCGCCCTCGCATATCCTCACGCCCGCAATCCATCTCTCCAAGGAAGACGTCGGAGCGCTGTTCGCCGAAAAGCTCCAGATGCCGTACACGTCGGAGCCCGAGGCACTGACGGCGGAAGCGCGAAAGCGACTGCGCTCGGAATTCCTCGGCGCCGATCTCGGAATTACCGGCGTCAACTTCGCTATCGCGGAGACCGGCACGCTGGTGGTGGTGGAAAACGAGGGCAACGGCCGGATGTCGTGCACGCTGCCGGACACCTACGTCGCGGTCGTCGGTATCGAAAAGGTGATCCCGAAGCTCTCCGACC
>JAKAVX010000742.1 GCA_021827465.1 Deltaproteobacteria bacterium
CTCGCCATCGACAACACGCCACTAACTGCGCGGCGCCAGCGTGCCGTGGCCCGAACTTTGAAGCGGTGCGGCCCATCGGTACCGGAAACCGGCCGCCGCATCGAAGATCGCCACGTCCATAGCTTCGGCATTGTGCGCGTAACCCGCCCGGCCTTGGCGGTCTATCAGGATGATCCCGGCCTGGCCATCGCTACGCATTGCGAGCTCAGCGATCGCCCGGCCCGCGACCGCCCGTGGGTCTTCCCGCCTGAGCGCCAACACCGCTTCGCGGCAGAGCGCGTTAACGATTATGGCCTCGCCCTGCCCGGTGGCGGAGGCGGCGCCCGGCGCGTCGGCGAACGTGCCGGCGCCGATTATGGCCGAGTCCCCGACGCGTCCAGAGAGTTTTCCGCTCACTCCTCCGGTCGAAGTCGCTGCCGCAAGGACGCCGCGAGCGTCGAGTGCGGCCGCGCCGACGGTACCGAAGTGGCCGGGCGCGCCACTCGCAGAGTCACTCCCGGCCGCCTCAGCTCGGCGCGCTATTGCTGCGCGCCATCGCTCGCGCGATCGCGGCGTCACAAGATCTCCGGGGTGGCACAGAGCGAGTCCCGTCCGGCGAGCAAGGCGCTCGGCGCCTGCGCCGATCATTAAAACGTGCGGCGTGTGCTCCATCACTGCACGCGCGAGCAAGATAGGATTGCGCACGCGGGTGATGCCGGCGACTGCACCGGCGCGCAGATCCGCGCGTCGGCGCCCCGCGCCGCGCGAGCGTGCCGCCGCAGCGCCGCGGCGCTGCGGCGGCACGGCCACCATCACCGACGCATCCATCTCCACCATTCCCTCAATCGTCAGGAGCGAGCCGAGCCCGGCGTTGAACAGCGGATGGTCTTCGAGGACGCGCACCGTGGTGACGACCGCATCCAATGCGCTGCCACCTCCGCGCAGGATTTCCACGCCGGCCCGGACTGCCACCAACATTCCGCGCCGGCGCTCCGGGCGTTCCTCGACCGGAGCCCGGCCACCAGCTCCGCCGTGCGCGATCAGCGCTGGAGATATGCGCACGCGCTCCACGTTATGCGGCCGGGCGCCGCGCCCAGATGAATAGACGGCGGAAATTGAAGATCAAAGGCCCGCGCGTGCCATACGCATCCTCCAGGCGCCCGGTCAAAACCTTGAGGAAGGACTCGCGAGCGACGGCGTCGAGCGAATCAAGGTAAGGTCGCAACGCGGTTGCGCGGCACCATTCGATGATCTCCGCGGGCGAACCCATCGGATGATGAAACGTGTGGTAGTAGCAATCGACGTTGCCGAAGCCGATCTCGCTGAGCATCCGAACGTAAACTTCAGGTGTGGCGACGGTGCTGGAGGGCATCCTGATGCCGGCGAGCCGCGCGCGCCACGGTTCCTCGCGCACCATCCCGTCGATCGTGGCCAGCGCGGTCTCGCGATCGTTGGCCGGCATCTGAACCACCAGCCGTCCGCCGAGCGCCAGCGCCTGGAAGAAACGCGCGAAGACTTCGCCATGCCCCGTGAGCCACTTGAACGCGGCGTTGGAAAAGACCATCGAGTACTCGCGGCGAGCGCTGAATTCGCGGATGTCGCCTAAAACGAAGCGCAGCCGCTCGCGAACAGCAGGCTCTAGCGCGTCGCGCAGTTTGAGCGCGCGATCGATCATCGCGGGCGACGAGTCCACGCCGACCGTCGTGCCGCCGGCGCAGCGGCGCGCCAGCTCGACCGTGTTCTCGCCGCTACCGCAACCGAGGTCGGCGATTCGCTCCGCGGCTCCGAACTCAAGCCGCGCCATAATCGTCTCGAAGGGCGCAGCGCGATAACCTCGAAACCTGTTGTAGAGCTCGGGATCCCAATCCGCCATCACGTTCACCGCCAAGCAGGCAGCATAAAAGGCGTCGCCGGGGCGAACAAGGCGCTACCCGGCGCACGCGCGATGGCGGTTTAAAGCTCAGTAGCCGAGCGCCGGGTCGACCAGGTTGAGCAGCGGTTGGCCGGCGCCGAAGCGGCGCAGGTTGTCGGCGAACAACTCGCAACAGGTTGCAACGTAACCCTTGAAGGCGCCCGCAATGTGGGGCGTCAGGATGGTGTTCTCCATTTCCCACAGCGGACTGTCCGCTTCCAGCGGCTCGCGCTCGAAGACGTCGAGACCGGCCCCGCCGATACGGCCGACACGCAGCGCCTCGATAAGCGCCCCCTGGTCGATGACCTCGCCGCGACCAACATTGACCAGATAGGCATGCGGTCTCATCGCGTTGAACTCGCGCTCAGCGATGAATCCGCGCGTGGCTTCGGTAAGCGGCAGCGTGACCGTCACGTAATCGCACTCGGCGAGCATCTCCAGTCGCTCGCCTGGGCCATAGAAGCGTTCCGGGATACTGCCGTCGGGATCGCCGAGCCCCGCGGGCATCCACCCCGGATCGGCGCGTACGGCCGGGTTGCGTTTGAGCGCGATCACGCGCATTCCGAGCGCTCGCCCCAGACGCGCTGTCTCGCGGCCGATCGAGCCGTACCCGCACACGCCCAGCGTATGGCCGCGCATCGCGTCGACCAGCGACATGAAATCTTCCGAGCGGCGCCATTCGCGATTCATCTGCGCGCGGATGAGCGA
>JAKAVX010000743.1 GCA_021827465.1 Deltaproteobacteria bacterium
GCCGCGAGAACCTGAATCCGCGCGCCGAACTGGTCGAGGCCAACGTGCAGGACACCGCCGCGCTCGCCCGCGCGATGAGCGGCGTGGATTGCGTCTTCCACGTCGCCGCGCTGCCGCGCATCCCGCTCTCGATCTCGCATCCGATGGAAACCCACATGGCCAACGCCGTGGGCACGCTGAGCGCGCTTATTGCCGCGCGCGACTCGGGCGTGCGGCGCTTCGTCTTCTCGGGTTCGTCGTCGGTTTACGGCGATCAGCCGCGGATGCCGCTGGTCGAAACGATGACGCCGAATCCGCTCAATCCGTACGCGCTTCAGAAGTACATGGGCGAGCAGTACACCCGGATGTTTCATCGGCTCTACGGGATGGAAACGCTGACGCTTCGCTATTTCAACGTGTACGGGCCGCGGATGACGACCGAGGGCGCGTACACCACCGTGATTGCCGCGTTCCTCAAGACACGGAGACTGGGCCGTCCGCTCGAGATTCACGGCGACGGCGAGCAGACGCGCGACTTCACCCACGTGAGCGACGTGGTCGCGGCGAATTTGCTCGCGATGGATTGCGAAGGGGCCGACGGGCGCGTGCTCAATATCGGCTACGGGCGAAACGTGAGCGTCAACCGTATAGCGGCATTGATCGGCGGGCCGACGATACGGGCGGCGTCGCGAAAGGGCGACATGCGTGACACGCTCGCCGACAACTCGGCGGCCCGCACGACGCTCGGATGGACCCCGCGCGTCTCGGTCGAAGCCGGCATCACCGAATTGCTTAAGGCCGAAGCCTCCGCGTAACGCGGCTATCGCCGCCACTCACGCTTCGTCAGCGTCATCTTCATTCCCTCTCCCATTTTTCGACATGGGAGAGGGCGAGCCGCCGGCGGCGATCTGCCAGTTGCGTTTGCCGAGAACCAGGTCGGCGTAACGCTCGTCCCATTCCTGCCGCGCTTTGATATAGACGCTGCCCTCCATGCTGGCGCCTCGCTGCCAGCGATCGAGCACGCGCTGCGAAATTCGTGCTCGCCGCGTCCTGAGGATCAGCACTTTGCGCGCCAAAGATCGGAGGTGTAGAGGTTACGCGAGAGAAGGAAGTCCACCCGTCACAAGCGGAAGCGTGTCCGCAAGAGAGAGACCTGCATGCCTTTTCCATTTGAAGAGCTGGCGATGTTCTATCGCTCACGAGGCATCGGCGTGGATGCTTTCAGTTGCTCCAATCGCGGCGCTTGTGTCGGCGCGGCGCGGGCCTTGGGGAAGGAATTGCACCAAGGCAGCGAAGCCCACGTAGCGACTCTTTATGGTACTCCGTTCCGCATCGTCGTCGTATCTTTGAGCGAGGTGAATGATGCGTCGCGACTATCGGATCGTGAGGAAGTGGAACGAGGTCTTTGCGATTCGGGAGTTTGGCCGGATCTTAATCCCCACATGAAGGGAACTCTCGAAATTCTGGAAGGGATCTTGGGTTCGAGTATAAACGGTCGAGATGTATTCAAACATTTCGCCCTCACGAGGGCGGCCAAATGCGCTCTGGTCGGCCCCGCCGATAGACCGCCAGATACGTGCTTTTCGAACTGCAGGCAGTTCGTGATCCCCGAGTTGGATGTTCTTCAACCCGACCTTGTGATTAGCCAAGGACGTGAAGCGAGATGGGCACTGGAGGTGAGCAAAGAACGGTTACCCGACGAGCTGATCGATGGACTGGTCAAGCGCACTGGAGCTTCGCTGAGCCCCGCTGAGCAAACGCTGAAGGGAATTCTGAGGGAGTATTTCTCATTGCTTCGACTCAGCCGGAAAAGTGCAATTTGGTTGAGTCTGGTGCATCCCTCCGATCGGTTCGGGCGATGGGCGTTGATGCAGCGCCTTCGGTTTCCTCCCTTGCTCGGATGGTTCGCTCGTAATCTCGTCGCTGACTTTTCGTCTCAGTAGGTCACGTAGTCCGACAGAACTGTCGAGCAGCTTATTCAGCCCCGGCGACTAGGCATGCGAGCTGCGATAACTCGCCGCAGCCTGCTTATTCTCAACAGCAGGTCACAGTGAGGCTTAGATCCGTGTTGAGCGATCGCATACGGACACAGAGCCTAGAGAGCCGACCGAGCCGGTTGGCCATCTTTAAATCTATTTGATTTTATTGGATTTTCTGGAGCCACCGTCGGATTCAAGCCGCCGACTTGCTGATCACGAATCGCGATCTGACGGCTGGCAGGACGAAGAAGCCGCAGAATAGAAGCGCCCGATGATTCCAGGCGACCGCGCCACCTACCCCAGGTTAGCGCGTCATCAGCAGCCTTTGTCCGTTATCGTCCCCGGTGGACATTAGAATATCCCGAATCGCAGATTTCTTCTTCTAATTCTCCGCCGATTGTTGTAACAAACGCCCGTGGGCGCCGCGATGAGCAATAATCCCTATTACAAGCAGCATTGGATCGATATCGAACCCGAACGGCACGAGGCCTACGACCACATCCTCGCGTTCCATCCCGCGATGGAACCCCTCATAAAGCCGCTCGAACTCGCTCCCGGCCTTCGCGTACTCGATGTCGGCTCGGGGCCCGGTCATACCGCGATGGAACTGGCGCGCCGCGTCGCTCCCTCGGGCAAGGT
>JAKAVX010000744.1 GCA_021827465.1 Deltaproteobacteria bacterium
GCGATCAGGCTCGCGAAGAATACGCACTCGGAGCCAAGGAACGCCCACAGTCCCGCCTTGCGCAGATCAATTCCGCCTGACGACGGAGCGATTTCTTCGAGGTCGTGCGGTTCTTGCCCATAGGACGGGTATTCAAATCCCATCGCGACGGCGGACGTAAACAGCGTCACACCACCAAGAATGATGAGCCGCCACAACCCCATCACAAGACCCGCGCCCGCGATGCTGAGCCCCAACGCGATGAATAGCGGAAAGATTGACGGCGCGGGCATGTGGATTGGTTCGGTGGGCGGGGCCTGCATACTCTCGGGAACGGGCGGAACCTGGCCCGCGACGAACATCGCGACGCCGCGAGAGCCCGCGCGGCCGTACTTCATCACCCAATAGGCGTCCCGACCGCGCACTTCAGGAACGTGCGCGAAGTTGTAAGCCGGCGGCGGCGAGGCGATCGACCATTCGAGGCTGCGCCCATCCCACGGGTCAGCAGACGCCTTTTCACCGCTCAGCGTGCTCTTGATCAGGTTGTAGTACATGACCAGAAAGGCGAGGCCCAGAATGAACGCGCTGACCGTCTCAAGCTGATTGAGCGAGGTCCATCCAAGTCCGGCGCCGTAAGTATAGATGCGCCGCGGCATCCCCCACATGCCGAGGAAATGCATGGGGAAGAAAGTACCGTTGAATCCGATTACCGTCAGCCAGAACTGGAGTTTGCCGAGCCGCTCCGAAAGCATCCGTCCGGTCACTTTCGGCCACCAGTAATAGATGGCGCCGAGAATCGCGAACATCACGCCGCCGAACAGCACGTAGTGGAAGTGCGCGACGACGAAGTACGAATCGGTCTGCTGTAAGTCAACCGGTGCCGTCGCATGCATGACACCCGACAGGCCACCAATCGTAAACTCGAGGATAAACCCCAACCCAAAGTAAAATGCGGTGGTCATGCGCAGAGAACCGCCCCACACTGTCGCAAGCCACGAGAACACCTTGATACCGGTCGGAATCGCGATCAGCATCGACGTGATTGCGAACGCGCTGTCGGCCACGGGTCCCATCCCCGTTGCAAACATGTGATGGCCCCAAACTCCGTATGAGAGGAACGCGATCAGAATGATCGAGTACGCCATCATCGGATATCCGAACAGCGGTTTGCGGGAAAATACCGGGAGAATTTCCGAGATCATTCCGAAGGCAGGCAGCGCCATGATGTAGACTTCGGGATGCCCAAAAAGCCAGAACAAATGCTGCCACAGAATCGGCGTGGCGCCGTACGCGGCCACGTAGAAGTGCGTCCCGAAAAATCGATCGAGCAGCAGAAAGACAAGCCCCACGGTAAGCGGCGGAAACGCGATCAGGATCAGAATCGAGGTAATCAGAACCGCCCACACGAACATCGGCATGCGCATGTAGCTCATGCCCTTGGCGCGCATCGCGACGATTGTCACGAAGAAATTCAGTCCGCTGGCAAGCGTTGACACGCCCAGGATCAGCAGACCCACGACCCAGAAGTCGAGGTTAAGTCCGGGCGAAAAATATCGCTCAGTCAAGTTGGCGTAGCCAAACCATCCGGCGTCCGGCAGTCCGCCCCAGATCCATCCCAAGTGAAGAAAAATTCCGCCGGCCAACGCCAGCCAGAACGACATCGCGTTCAGTCGCGGGAAAGCGACGTCGCGCGCACCGATTTGCAGCGGCATCACGAAGTTCGAGAAAAATCCGATTTCCAGCGGCATCACGACCAGAAAGATCATCGTCGTGCCGTGCATCGTGAAGAGCTGATTGTACACACCGGCGGTCAGGAAATGATTCTCCGGCGACCATAGCTGAATCCGGATCAGCATCGCCTCGATTCCGCCGATCACCATGAAGACTAACGCGCTCAGGGCGTACAAGACGGCGACGCGCTTGTGATCGACGGTGGTCAGCCATCCGATAAGGCCTCCGCCCTGAAGATAGTTCGGCGTTTCAATCGGCAATGGTTTTGGCTGGGCAGCCATCACTCAAGCTCCCTCATTTAAGATTCTCGAGATACGCTACCAGGTCGTTTAACTGGGTGCCGCTGAGTCCGAGCTTGGGCATCTGCGCGCCCGGTTTGACGCGGCCGGGATTAACAATCCAGTCGGCGACGTTGGCGGGAGTGTTAGCCTCGATCGCGCTCGCCATCGTCGTCCGGCTGCCAAAGTGGCTGAGGTCCGGTCCGATATATCCCTTCGAAACGCCGTCGATTCGATGACAGGCCGCGCATGGACTGTTCGAGAATACCTGTGCGCCGCGCGCCGCCGCCTTGTCGGTCATTGCGGCGCCCGCAGTCGGCATCGTTGACTGGCCTTTTTCCCATTCGGCGAACTGCTGCGGCGTATCGACAAATACCCGAAATCTCATGTTTGCATGCGACTCGCCGCAGAACTCCGCGCACTGCCCCGGATACACTCCCGGGACATACGCGATAAAGGTGAGTTCGTTCAATTGCCCGGGAACCACATCACGCTTCCCGCCGAGTTGCGGCACCCAAAAGCTGTGGATCACGTCTCCCGATTGGAGGGTCAAGCGAATCGGAACCCCCACCGGGATGTGCATCTCGTTGGCCGTGAT
>JAKAVX010000745.1 GCA_021827465.1 Deltaproteobacteria bacterium
TACCGTGCGGCTGGCCATTCGCGCACTGCCGGCGTTAACATCGGCGATAAGGCGCCCGCGACCGGCAGCACAGGCCGCGTCGTCGGGCCCAGCGGAGCGCGGATGACCGATACCATACACCAACGCGAAGCATCGCGGCCCGCATCTGAGCAGTTGCGCCGCAACCCGGACTCGTTCGCCCGGATGTTCTCTGCCGACGAAGCGAAATTTCTCCATTACATGGTTTCGATCTCGGCTGTTAGCCGCGAGGACCTCGTACTCGACGTTGCCTGCGGCCCCGGCGCCTGCACGCTGGCCTTCGCCGAGCGATGCCGCAACGCAGTGGGAATTGACACCTCGGCCGAGTTGATCGCGCGCGCGTGCGGCGAGAGGGCGCGGCGCGGTGCCAGCAACGTGGCCTTCATCAAGGGCGAGGTCGAACGAATGGCGTTTGCTGATGGCGCCTTCGATGCGGCGGTGTGCCGCTTCGCGTTCCATCACTTGACCGATCCCGATCGCGTGTTCGTAGAGATGGCGCGGGTGGTCGGACCGCGGGGCTGGATGGTAGTGGTAGACCTTACGGCCTCCGAAGATCCCGCCAAGGCCGCGCTGCACAACGAGCTTGAGCGGCTATGCGATCCAACCCATACGCGGGCGCTCGCGGCTTCGGAGTTCGAACGGATTTTCGCCGCGCACAAATTCCGCGTGGCGATGAAAATCGAGCGTAAGTTGCACATCTCAGTCGAAGAGTGGGTCAGATTCGGCCCGGCGCCGCCGGAAAACATTCCGGCCATCCGCGCGATGCTGGAAAGCGCTATCGATAGCGACCGGCCCGGGCTGGAGTTGCAGCGCGCCGCCGGCACAATCCGCCTGACACTCACCAGCGTAAGCTTCGTCCTGGAGCGGGCCGGATGAAGCTCCGCGCGAGGACGCGCGACTAGTAACGTTCGGAGCGGGGCAGCCATCGACTGCCTGCTGCTTTAACTTCGGTTATTGATGACCGCCGCTGGCAGGAATCGTACTCGCCGTTGGCCTGTTCGCCGTCGCTGACATCTTCTCTTCCTGCACGGACGCGATCGTTGCGTCAGGCGCGTAGTACACGTGATAGAGAGTGAGGTTGCGCTCGGCCAAAGCTAGCCGGGCTTGCCGCACCGCTACCGAACCTCCCATCGTGAGCACTGCTAGAGCGATATTGCGCGGCCTTATCTTGGGGTCGACGAACTTGGTCCCGTCCGGGTTGAATGCATAGACATCTTCAAGCTGCCCGCTGTCTGCGGTTCCAGAGGCATTTGGATCGCCGAAGGCCTCCCGCACCTTGGTCCGCGATGTCCCCACCTTGAGCACCGCCGGGTCATAAGTAATGGAACTGTTTTTCAGCGTGACGCTTTGCGCCAGCGCTCCAGCCGTGTAGTCCTGCGGCTGCACCGCGGGGCTAACCGGTTGTAACCGGGCGCACGCGCCCGCCCCGACAGAAATCGCGAGCAGAACATTCAATATCTTCACTTTTAGCCTCTGATGTGGGCCGGTAACCGGCTCACTATGCGCCCTGATTCTATTCCGATCTGACGCAACAGTCAGAGCACATTCGGCTTTGGCTGCCCTTTTTAGTCGGAAATAGCTCATTTTAATAGGCTTTATGACATGCTATTAATGATAATGAGATTGTATGACTTGATTCATAACTATACACAGTGTAAATCATCTTCTATTAGAGAGAAATTATCTCTAGTATATGAGATTGACCTTAATTATCTTCTATTCTACTTTACTTGCCCCACTCTACTTCTGGTCGATCTGGCGGAATGCGATAGGACGGCGGCGCGACATAAGCGGTCGTTAGCGTCAGGCAGCAATTGGCGTTCCTCCGCGTGAGCATCCACGCGCGGAAGAAATTCGAGTCTGTGGGGGGGGCATGAAAAAGGGAAAACCGCTCGGGTTGCATTCGTTTGCGCGCAGCCTGGTTGTGAGTCTCGCGATAGGCTTATGCGCAACTATCACGGTTAAGGTCGGATCTGCTGGCGCCTCGGAAACGGAACCGCCTAAGCCAGCTAATTTTAGAAAATCGAAACCATCGCCCACGCCCAGCCCTACGCCAGCACCAACATCTTCCCCGACGCCGACCCCGGAGCCGACGGCTACACCAACGCCTGCTCCCACATCGACGCCGACGCCGACGCCGACCATCAGCGCGACGCCAACTGCCACACCGTCATCTGCTCCGACCCCTGCCCCCGGGGCGCAAGGCTATTACGTTGATCCAGCCGGCAGTGACAAAAATTCCGGCACCAGCCCGTCGACAGCCTGGCAGACGGTGGCGAAGGTCAACTCGACAACTTTCAAGCCGGGCGACGTAATCTACTTTAAGTCGGGGGGTGTATGGCGAGCGACACTCCAGCCGGCCAACGGTGGAAGCCCAGGTTACCCAATCGCGTATAGCTGGTACGGGAGCGGGCCGCAGCCGGTTATCAGTGGAAGCGATCTGGTGGGTGGCTGGACTTTGACTAGCGGTTCGGAATATCAGGCCCCGTTGCCGAGCCAACCCAACAACGTTTATGCGGATGGCGGACCCGGATGGGGGTTAACCCATTCCTGCTGCACGGC
>JAKAVX010000746.1 GCA_021827465.1 Deltaproteobacteria bacterium
TTCTTTTCGAACGCAGTGGGGACCTGTCGCGGGCGCAGACGGCTCGGATCGAACTTGGCGGTCATCGACTCGCGCGACAGGTATGTGATGTGCCCAAGCATCCGCGCCAGTGCGAGCCCCACCGCCGGCCCCTGCTCTCCGTAGTATCGCCCTCCTTGATAGTGCGGGTCGTGCATGATCGCGTTACGCGCTACCACATCGAACGCCAGCGCCTGGCTGGTGAGCCGAGCCGAGGTCGCCATCGCCACGCATCCACGGACCCGATCCGGATGCCGGATTGCCCAAGCGATCGCCTGGTGTCCGCCCATCGACCCGCCGATGACCGCGAGCAGCCGGCCGATGCCAAGGTGGTCCATTAAACGCCGCTGCACTTCTACCGTGTCGGCGATAGTGACGGTGGGGAAGTCCGCCGCATACGGTTGTCCGGTGAGCGGATCGATGCTGTTCGGACCGGTGGTTCCGCGGCATCCGCCAAGGATGTTGGAGCAAATGACGAAATAGTGATCGGTGTCGATGAATCGGCCCGGCCCCACCACGATGTCCCACCATCCAGGAGAATCCGCGTCGTCGTGCCTGGCGACGTGGGAATCGCCGCTGATGGCGTGGCAGATCAGTACGGCGTTGTCACGAGCCTCGTTGAGCCGACCGTAGGTCTCGTAAGTAACCGTCACTTCTGGCAGTTCGCCGCCAAGTTCCAGCTTCAGCGGGCTGTCGAACTTGACCTGCCTGGCGTGCAACAGCGGCGATGCGGAACGGACTGCGTCGCTGCTATCGAAATTGTCGCCCTCCTCCATCTTCGCCTGATGAGCGAGCGAATGCCTGCCAGGCCTGTCCACCCACCGATGCCTCTACCGCTGCGACACGGCGAGCGCCTGATCGAGATCTTCGATGATATCCTCGACATCCTCGATTCCCACTGACAGGCGGATGTATTCCGGGGTCACGCCGGTGTGCAACTGATCCTCCCGACTAAGCTGCGAGTGCGTCGTCGAGGCGGGATGGATAACCAGCGTCTTGGCGTCGCCAATATTGGCCAGATGACTCAGCAGCTTCACGTTATTGATGAACTTCACGCCGGCCTGCAAACCACCTTTGATACCGAAGCCGAGGATGGCGCCTTGGCCTTTGGGCAGGTACTTGCGGGCGTTTTCGTAGTCCTTGTGGCTTGGCAAGCCGGGGTAGTTCACCCACTCCACAAATCGATGTTTCTCGAGGTGCTGCGCAACCTTTAATGCGTTTTCGCAGTGCCGCGGCATCCGCACGTGTAGTGTCTCCAGTCCCTGCAGAAAAAGGAATGCCGCGAAGGGGCTCATGCACGCGCCGGTATCGCGCAGCCAGTGGGTGCGGATGTGGACGACGTAGGCGATGTTGCCGATCGGTCTCAGCGCTTCTTCGAACACCATCCCGTGATACGACGGACTGGGCGAGCAGAATTCGGGCCATTTCTTCGGGTTGTCGGCCCACTCGAACTTTGCGCTATCGACGAGCGCGCCGCCGATGTGCGTACCATGCCCACCGATGAACTTGGTGGTGGAATGAACGACGATGTCGGCTCCGTCCTCGATGGGGCGATACAGGAACGGCGTCATCACCGTGTTGTCGATGATCACCGGCAGGCCGTGACGGTGAGCCACATCCGTGAGCTTGCGGAAGTCCGGGACGTCGTTCTTCGGATTGCCCAGCGATTCCAAATATACCAAGCGCGTCTTATCATCCACCAACCGGCTTATGTCTTCCGGTTTGGCAGGATCGAAGAACCGCACATCGATACCCAGTTGCTTGTAGGTCTGCGTGAACAGCGTCCACGTACCGCCGTACAGGCTCGTACCCGAGATGAGATTCTGGCCGCTGTGCGCGAGGGTAAGTGTGGCCGCCATGATAGCCGCCTGGCCCGAGGCGAAAGAGAGTCCCGCCGCACCGCCTTCGAGTGCCGCCAGTCGCTTTTCCAGCACATCGTTGGTCGGGTTCATCAACCGCGTGTAAATGTTTCCGAACTCTTTGAGCGCGAAAAGGCTTGCCGCGTGGTCGGTGTCGTTGAACGCATACGATGATGTCGCGTAAATCGGCACAGCCCGTGCGTTGGTTGCAGGATCAACCTGCTGTCCGGCGTGAACCGCGAGAGTGCCCAACCGATAACTGGAATTGCCGTCTGCCATTACCTTCCCCAATCGACGAATTCGATCCGCCTGATCGATTTTATAAGCAATGTTTTTTGATGGCCTGGTGTCAAGAGCGCGACCTGCCTCGAGCGGATACAGTCTGACCCTCGATAAGAGGCTCGTACTGACGCGCGATGCCATTTGCGCCGTTGGCGCCTCTTGATCGAAACAACCTGATTCACCTTACGCCGAGTCGCCATAAGCGCATACTCATCTGTAACAAAAACGGCTGACTGGCGTTAATCGCCTTCCGCAATCGCTAGCCGGCGGTCGGAGCGTTTCGCGTGAAAGCTGAATCGCGAATCAATGAAAGCACACTCTCGGGCGTGAGCGGCATTCCTCGAACCGTAACGCCGAACGGCGCAAGCGCGTCCTCGACCGCGTTGACGATCGCGGCCGGGCTGCCGATCGCGCCGCCTTC
>JAKAVX010000747.1 GCA_021827465.1 Deltaproteobacteria bacterium
CGCAGGGATGCCGCGCACCAGCGCGTGCCCGTGCTCGCGATAGGTAGCAACGACGGCGTCGTCGGGCTCCAGCGCCTGCATCGCGCCCACCGCTACCGCTTCTTCACCGATGTACAAGTGCAGGAAGCCTCGGATCTTTCCGACGCTGTAAAGTTCGACGCATTTTTCCTCGAACCGGCGGATACGCACCATCTGGCGCAGCAGATCGAGCGCGTGTTCCCGTTCCGAGCCAGGGTTGCGCTTATCGCTGGTTTGAGCCTGATGGGCAGACATCAGTCGGTCTCCAGAGTCGAGGTATCGCCTTCAGGTAAACCCAGCTCGCGAGCCTTGAGCAAGCGGCGCATGATCTTGCCGCTGCGCGTTTTGGGCACGCTGGCGACGAAGTCGATCTCCCTGGGCGCAACCGCCGCCCCCAGCCGCTTGCGAGCAAAGCCGATCAGATCTAGGCGCAACTCTTCACCCGGCGAGTAGGCCGACTTGAGCGCGATGAACGCCTTGACCACCTCGCCAGCGACCGGGTCCGGCTTGCCAATCACGCCCGCCTCGGCGACGGCGGGGTGCTCCAGCAGGACGCTCTCGACCTCGAACGGACCGATCAAATGGCCGGAGGATTTGATTACGTCGTCGGCGCGGCCCACGAACCAAAAATAACCGTCGGCGTCGCGGGTCGCGAGGTCACCGGTAAGGTACCATCCGCTGTTGAAGCACTTGCGGTACCGCTCTTCCTCGTTGAGATAACCGCGAAACATCGAGGGCCATCCCGGCCGCAACGCCAGCTCGCCCTGCGTCCCGGGTTCGTCAACCGGCTCAACGGACCTGTCGGGACGATGACGCACGATGGCAGCGTCGATTCCGGGAAGCGGACGCCCCATCGAGCCCGGACGGATATCCATTGCGGGATAATTGGCAATCATGATACCGCCCGTCTCGGTCTGCCACCAATTATCATGAATTGGCAGGCCGAAGGCTTCCTTTCCCCAGACCACCGCCTCGGGATTGAGCGGCTCGCCAACGCTTGCGATGAAGCGCAGGCGGCGAAGGTCGTAGCCACGAATTATGTCAGTCCCGGCCTTCATCATCATGCGCACCGCGGTTGGCGCGGTGTACCAGATCGTGACTCTCTGATTTTGCAAAATCGAATACCAGCGCTCGGCGTCGAATTCGGCTTCGTCGATAACGCTGGTGATTCCATGAGTCAGCGGCGCGATAATTCCGTATGACGTCCCGGTTACCCATCCCGGATCGGCAGTGCACCAGAAAACGTCTTCGGGATGGAAATCCAGGGCGTAATGGGCGGTCGCGTGATGGGCAACGGCGGCCTGATGCACGTGCATCGCGCCTTTGGGCGTGCCAGTCGTCCCGCTCGTGAAATGGAGCAGCGCGAGGTCCTCAGGATCAGTGGGCGGAATGACGAAGCGGTCCTCCGCCTCGTCCATCAATCGGCGATAATCGAGAGTGCCGGGCAGACCACGGATTTCGTCGGACGAGCCCACCAACAATAGGTGCCGGAGGCCAGGAAGGACGGAGCGCAACTGCTCGACCTTGCGCCGGTACAACGCCGCCGTCGTGACCAGCACGCGGCCGTCGCCGATAGCGATACGTTGGCGAATAGGTTCGGGACCGAAAGCCGAAAAGAGCGGACAAAAAACGCTGCCGTTTTTCAGCGTGCCGAGCGCAGTAATGTATAGCTCGGGAATCCGACCCGCGAGAACAAACACGCGCTCGCCTTTTTCGACTCCGAGCCGCCTGAGCACATTGGCGAAACGGCTAGTCTCCGAGCTCAACTGACCGTATGTAAACTCGCGAGTCTCACCCCGCTTGACGAGAAAGCGCAGGGCCACGCGGTTGTGTAACAGCCCGCCGACGTGACGATCCACCGCCTCGTGAGCAATGTTCAGTCCCGCTCCGCCTGGCAGGCCATCGAGGGCGCGCCGCGCGGCGTCCCATGAGAAATCCGCGCACGTACGGTCGTAATCCTTAAGATTGGGCGTGGCACACAGGTCATGCTGCGACTTCTTGATCGTTTCCCAGGCCATCGCAGTTCAAGCGATCGAAAGTAGCCGCTCCAGCGAATACGCCACAGTACGCGCGGAATTTCCGCATGCGGAACGTTCCGGCTGGATCAACCCTACCACAAGCCTGCCTACTACGCGCATTTTAATTCGTATCGTCGTGCTGCAGAAATTCGTACCCATCGGCGCTCGACTCGCTGCCGTGTGGTGAACCGAGCGGCACTCCGGCTTGCCGCTTGCTAGCTTGATTAGCAAAAAAGGCTGTGTCTTGATGGGCCGGTTTCGACTATACACTGATCAGCCACCCGCCCGCGATTGCGGCGCAACGAGGTACTCCCGATGACTGCCAACAATGTCGCCCCACTTGGACTTGCGCTACTCGGACTCGCGATGGGAATGCGGCACGCCACCGACCCCGATCACGTCATTGCCATAACCACCATCGTAAGCCGCGAGCGCCGAATCGGGGCCGCGACCACGGTAGGCCTCGCCTGGGGCCTGGGACATGCGATTACCGTGATGGCTATTGGCACCGCGATCGTCGGCTTCAAGATCGCGCTACCC
>JAKAVX010000748.1 GCA_021827465.1 Deltaproteobacteria bacterium
GTTTCCACGAGGGCGCGCGCAAGCCTAACGAAGTCCTCCGCGGAAAGCGATTCCGGGCGAAGCGCGCTGTCGATTCGGGCGCGTTCCAGGTGCGCGACGGCTTGGCGCGGCTCGATCCGAAGCCCGTCGGCGAGCGAGTTGCGGATTTTCTTGCGCGGCGCGGAGAAACACGCGCGGACGGTCGCCGTCACGGCAGATTCCTCCTCGGGCGCAAAGAGAAGCTGGGGCAGCGCGCGAAACCGCAGCACTTCCGCGTCAACCTTGGGCCTGGGAAAGAAGCTTCCCGCCGCGACGCGGAAGTGCAAGTCGATTCGCCAGTAGAGCGCGGCGAAGACCGAAAGCGCCGAGTAGCTTTTGCTCGCGGGCGCGGCGCGCAGCCGCTCGCCGACTTCACGCTGGAACATCAGAACCATCGTCGAAATCATCTGATGCGCGTCGCAGAGACGGCGGAATATCGCGGCCGCGACATTGAAAGGAAGATTTCCGATCACTTTGACCGGCGGCCGATCGAAGATCTCGCTCAAGTCCGCGCGTACGAAGTCGGCCTCGACGATACGCACGCGGGAATCGTCTTCGAACGTCCGTCTGAGGCGCGCGGCAAGCTCGCGATCGAGTTCGACCAGCGTAAGCCGTCCGATATCGCGCCCCGCGATCCGCTCGGAAAGGATTCCCAGCCCCGGGCCTATCTCGACGACTTTGTCGCCCGCGGAAAGTTCTGCCGCCGCGACGATTCGCTCGGCAATGGCGGGCTGAACGAGAAAGTTTTGTCCCTTGGATTTGCTCGGCGCAATGCCGGCCGCCGCGAGGATCGCGCTTATTGGTGCGGCGGCTCGAGAACCGGATTCGCCGCGCGTTCGGATGCCGCTCTTTCGCCGAGGCACGGCCTAAAGCGCGAGGTTCGCCTCAGCGTCGATATCGAGAGAATCGGCCTCGCCGCGCAACAGGCGATAGCTGCCCGCAATCGCGATCATCGCAGCATTGTCGGTGCAGTACTTGAGCGAGGGCGCGACGACGCGGCGGCCTTCGACTTCGAGCGCTTCGGCCAGGCGCGTGCGCAGGCGCGAGTTTGCGGCGACGCCTCCGGTCAGCGCGACCGTGTCGGCGCCGGATGCGCGCGCGGCTTCCATCGTGGGCCGGACCAGCATATCGACGACGGCTTCCTGGAAGCTCGCGGCAAGATCCGCGGGAGCCGTCTTTTCGCCTGCCTCGCTCGCAAGAAAAGCCGCGACCGCCGTCTTGACCCCGCTGAAACTGAAGTCCATCGGCGCATTCTTTATCCGTGCGCGCGGCACTCGGACGCTCTTTCGATTTCCGGCGCGCGAGAGATCGTCGATCACCTTTCCGCCCGGATAACCGAGTCCCATGAGCTTCGCGACCTTGTCGAACGCCTCGCCCGCAGCGTCGTCGCGGGTCGAGCCGAGCCGGCGGTAATGGCCGAAATCCTCGACCACGAACAGCGCGGTATGGCCGCCCGAGACGACCAGCGCAAGATACGGCATCGCGACCTCATGCTCGAGCATCGGGGCGAGCAGATGCCCTTCGATATGATTGACGCCGACCATCGGACGCCCGAGACTGTGCGCGATTCCCTTCGCGCACATCAGTCCGACCAGCAGCGAGCCGACCAGTCCCGGCCCGCGCGTCACCGCGATACCGTCGATGTCCGAAAGCCTATGGCTCGCGGTTTCGAGCGCACGCTCGATCACCGGCAGAATCGTAATTACGTGATTGCGCGAGGCAAGCTCCGGGACGATTCCGCCGTAGGCGCGATGGATATCGTCCTGGTTGGCGACGGCGCTCGAAAGCACACGGGCGCGGCCGGGCAGCGCGGTTTTGATAACCGCGGCCGCGGCGTCGTCGCATGAGCTTTCGATTCCGAGAATAAGCACGTCAGTCTCTCAAATTCCGGCGGTCGTCAGAATGAAGATAACGACTCTTGCCGGCAGCGCAAAGCTTCAATTTGCGGGCGGAGGCGGTTCGGCAGCCGGAGGAGGCGGCGCCGGCGATTCGCTCGGCGCAGGGGCTACTTCCGAACCGGACGGAGGCGGCGCGGCTTCGGGCGGCGGCGCGCTGGTCACGGTAAGCCGCGTATAGCCGACTCGCGCCATCAGGTTGCCGGGAGTCGCCTGCAGCGCCTGGGCGTATTCCTTCTCGGCCTGCTGTGGCTGGCCCCATTGCTCGTAGGTCAGGCCTTCGAAGGCGAGCGTCTCGCCGAGCCAGTCCGGATTCGAGGCGAAGGCCATTTCGGCGCGGTTAAGGAAGGTCATCGCCTGCGGATAATTCTTCTTCGTAAGCCATGCGCGTCCCAGGTAGAAGTACGCGTAGGAATTGCTCGGATCGATCGAAACGGCGCGGCTCAGAAGCTGGATTGCGTCGTCGGGCCGGCCGTCAAGGATGCTCTTGCGGGCCTGGTCGGTCATCCGGAGCGAGGCCGCGAGCGCGGGCGTGGAAGCGCTGGCGACGAGCGGCTCCAACGAGGCGTTGCTTATCTGGAGCGTCGGCGTCATCTGGCCGATTCCAAGCGGCGCGAGTTCCGTGGGAATCGCGGACGGCTCCGCGCCAGCCGCGCCCGGA
>JAKAVX010000749.1 GCA_021827465.1 Deltaproteobacteria bacterium
CCTCGCACCAGCGGCTTTCCGACACGGCTATTGCTAGACGAGCGGCTCGGAAGCCCAGGTTATATCGCGAATCGCCATGTCGAGGTTGGCCTGCGTCCCGTCCTTCTTTTCGCGCTGGGCGATTTTCTCCCGGTGATATTCCCTGACCTCGGGCGGCAGCGGTATGTTGCCGGGGTCCAGGTACCTGAGCGCGTTGCACGCGTCTCTTACAAGCAGCACCTTGCTTTTGAAAAACCGCCACGGGCTGAAAACTGTGTCGATGACGCCGATCTCCACGCCCTTTACCATCCCCTGCACCAGGTCGCCATCGCCAAGCTCGTAGATTCGATCCATCGCCGCCTTGACCTCGCGTTCGATCATCTCCTGCTCGAGATCGAATTCGGGACTGCGGGGCAGGCTCTGCATGCCCACAATCCGCAGCAACTGCCGCGCGATCTTTACTGCCGCGGCCATGCCCTCCTTGGTTGGCGTAGAAAAGGCCTCGTCCACGCATTTGAGCAGCATCCCCTGGACGTCGGCCAAAATTCCGATGATGGCGTTCCACGCAATCATCGCCTGCGCGCCCTCCACGTCGCGCGGCCAATCGCCAAGGTACGGAAAGGTCCCCGTCGTCAGGACGACGTCGCCGTAACCATTTTCGTCGAGATATTGCTGACCGAGCTTGGCAAGCGCCCGCAGCATCGCGACGTCCTGGACCAGGTTCATGCCTAGGCCGATCTCGGTCCAGATATGCTTTACACCCTGCTCCGCCGTGAGCAGCAGTTGCGTTAGGACCGTCACCAGCCGGTAGCCCGCAATGTCGTAGCCGGTCAGATTGGCGGCGTTGATCGCGATCACGGGAAAGCCCTTTTCCGTGTAAAAGGCGGCGAGCCTGCCCTCGTACTGGTTAAGCCGGATCATCCGGTCAAGCGGGATATTTTTGCAGTGCGCGGTAACTTCCTGGAGCCCCCGCGTGCTGTAGCCGCTCCATCCTGCGGCCAGACTGATTTCGGTCTGCAGCCGGGAATCCTCATCCGTACTGTTGTTGATGAAAGGCATCCCGACCGATTCCTGAAGTCGGCGCGCGTGCTTCACACCGTAGTTAACGATCGGCCAGCCGCTAAGCATCGACATGTCCTCTTTGCGGCTGGCCTCGATTCCGGCTTGCGCGCGATCGAAGCGCCCTTTGCGCGTGTAGGGGTCGGGATAGACGAGCCAGACGCCGTCGTTTCCGCTCTGCTGCTCGACGTACTGCATCCCGGTGAGCGTCTGCTCGAACGTCGCGCGCCCAAACTGCGGCACCAGAATGATGTTCCGCTGCGCCTTCGCGCGGGCGAATCGCGTCGCGCAATTCTTCTCGAGCGCAAGGCCCGAGCGGTACGCGACCGCTTCATCCAGGTCCACTTCGACGCCGGTGGGCCACTGCGAGAGGACTTCCCTGCGGATTGCCAGAAACTCGTCGAATTCCAGCTTGCGGTTGGTTACGCGCATCAGGCTATCCTCCCCAGCGCTGAACAGTCGTTTTCGCCCGGCGCTCGCTCCTTAGCAGGTTGGTGAAAAAGCCTTTTCACCAACCTGCTCCCCGCACTCTAATCTCTCGCCGAGGGAGAGAACTAAAGGAACGAAGCAGGTTTTCTCGCAGAATGTTGAGCGCCAATTCCTCCTAAATGTCCAAATCTCCAGTCCCTCAACACGGTTGCTGTCAGGGCTCGCTCAGGAGCTTCGATCCGAAGAACAGTGTCGAAAGCGCGCGCACCATCGGCAGCGAGCCTTCCGCGGCAAAATCCTCGAGCCGAAGCTTCGGATTGCGCGGGCGGATACGCTCGAATGCGGCGCGGGCCTTGGCGTCTGCCGGCGGCGGGATCGTGGCGTCGATGAGCATCTTCGAGCCGAAGCGCTGCCAGAGGGCAGTTCCCGGAGCACCGAGTTCGGCGAGACTCGCATCCATGGCATGGTTATGCGTGCCCGGAACGATCACCACGTCCCTGGCGGGATCGACGCGCGTCGTCAGCGCCCAGAGCAGTTCCGCCGGGTTGAAGATGTCAACGTCCGCATCGACCGCGATGGCGAGCTTCGGATGCTGGTACTCCGAGGATAGCGCCGCGAGCAGCAGGTTCTTTGCCTCGCCGTATGCGCGCGGCGTCATCTGCACGACCAGGCCGAAAATCCCGGGCAGGGCCATCACGTTGTGCAGGTTCGGACCGCCCCCAACGTCCTTAAGCCGGCGATATATAGCTGCACTCATCGGAATCTTATGGAATACGCAGCCCTCCATCTCCGAACCGTTTTGGAGATTCTTGAAGATGGCGTCTTGGCGGCGCGTCATAAATCGATATTCGACGATCGGATTTTTCCCCGACCCCGTAACGTAATAGTCCTGGAATTCCGAAAACGGCCCCTCTTCCTCGCGGTAGTGCGGCGGAATTTCACCCTCGAGGACAATCTCGGCGTCGGCCGGCACCTCGAGGTCCACCGTTTCGCACTTGACGAGCCGCACGGGCTCGCCGAGATAGCCGCCGGCGATCTCGAACTCGTCCAGTCCGTAGGCCGCGGTCGTAGCTGCAGCCGCGTAATAGAGCGGATGGTGGCCA
>JAKAVX010000750.1 GCA_021827465.1 Deltaproteobacteria bacterium
GTACGCGAAGGCGCGCGTGCAGATCGCCGTGCAGGGCTACGACCCCCGCGGCGGCGCGAAGATGCTGCGCCACTTCAGCCGGCGCAACGAGTGGGTGCGCCTGGCGATCAACGTCCGCACCCGGCAAATATCTCAGGCGCGCTGGAAGCTCGTGCGCAACGACGATCCGAAGAAAGCGCCCGATCCGAGCGTCGTCAAGCAGGTGCGCGATCTGCTGCGCTTCGTCAACAGCAAGCGCGAATCGTTCCGCTCACTACTCGATCAGGTCATCGAAGACGTGCTGGTGCTCGACGCCGGCTGCGTCGAAAAGGAGCATTCCATCGGCGGCGAGATCGTGGCACTCTGGGGCGTCGACGGCGCTACGATCGTGCCGGACCCGAGCTGGGATGGATCGGACGCGGCGGCGCCGCGATACTTTCAGGTGATCGACGGCCGTCAAGTCGCGCAGCTCAGGAACGATCAGCTCATCTACATCATGGGCTCGCCATCGACGTACAGTCCGCTCGGATGGTCGATCGTCGAGACGCTCGTCCGTGCGATCGAGGCGGATCTCTATGGCGAGCGATACGATTTCGACATGCTCAAGCAGGCCGCTCCGGCGGGTTTGCTCGACCTCGGGCGCGGGCTTAGCCGTCAAGAGCTCGAGGCCGCGCGCGAATACTACGAATCGGACATCGCCGGCACCAAGGATCTGATGATCGTCGGTTTCATGGGCGACCCGGCCGCCGCACCCGGCCAGGGCGGCGCCGCGGCGTACACGCCGTTCGCCCGGAGCAATCGCGAACAGCAGCGGGACTTTTACAAGACGTGGCTGGTCAAGAAGATCGCCTGCGTTTTCGAGCTGGATCCGACGGTCTTCGGCATCACCGGTGACGTGAATCGCTCCACCTCGCGCACGCTCTCGTCGCGCACCGATGAGGGCCACGTCGGGCTGGCGAACCTGATCGCCGAGTTCTTGACGCGCGAGCTCGTCTGGGAGATCGACGAGCGGCACGACTTCGAGTTCCACGGCATTGTGCGGCGCGACGAAGAGCGTCAGGCGGCCGTCGACAAAGTCTACATGAGCATCGGGTGCACGACGCCGAACGAGATCCGCGCACGCGAGGGGCTCGATCCGTTCCCCGGCTCGGTCGCCGGCGGGGCGCCGATCGCGACGCATTGGGCGAACCTGCCGTACCCGTTCAACATGGACGTCGGCGCGCCGCAGACGCAGCCTGACGGCGACAGCCCAGAGGACGGCGCGGATAACCCGGGCGCCAAGCCCGAGCCTGGCGACGACGATCCGGAGGACGAGCCAGCGGGCAAACAGGAGGGCGCTAAGAGCGCTGTCCCTTTCGCCGGACGTCGGCAGCGAACGGCGAGCGCGAGTCTCGGCTATCTGAACGACTTCACGCGCTGATCGCGGCGCTGCACGCCCGCCTGAGCAGCGTGTGGGATGCGCGCAAGCCGGGCATCATCGACGCCGTCCGCGCGAAGGCTGAGCACCTGCACAAGGGCGCGATCAGGACAAACGAAGACGGCCCGTTCTACGGGCACGATTTCAACGACGCGCTCGACGGCTTGGCGGTCGAGATGGTCGACGAGCAAGCCTATCTCGACGCCGCGACCGCCGGCACACAGGCCGTTCCGAGCGGCGGCGTGGATCCGGCGAACATCGTCGACATCTGGATCGGGCACGTGCGTCAGTATGCGAACAAGGTTCCCGGACGCGCCGCCGATGCGCTCGCCGGCGCCGCAAATGACGCCTACTCCGCCGCGGATCCGACGAAGAATGTGGCGGATCAAATCGTCGCGGCCATCGACGCGAAGATCGAAGCGCTGCGGTCGTCGATCACCCGCTACGCGAAGCCAGCATGGGGAACCGGCCAGCAAGGCTACGGCGATTCGCTTGGCGTGAACGGCGTGCTGCTCGTCTGGGAGCTCGGCGCGGACGAAGACCACTGCTCGGATTGCATCGGGCTGGCGGCCCGCTCCCCATATCAGCGCGGCGATGTGCCAACCTGGCCGGGCGCCGGCGAAACCGCCTGCCGTGACAACTGCTACTGCTCCATCGTCGCGGACGAGGACTCTTGGAACGCTGCCTTCGGAGGGAACGAATGAAAACTGCCACGCGGCCACGGGCGCTGGATAAGGACGATCCGCGCAAGTTCGAGATCTTCTCGGGCGCGACGAAGGCCGTCGAAGTCAAGGACGACGCCGGCGCCTCGCACTACTACATCGAGGGCACCGCCAGCTCGAGCGTCAAGGATCGCATGGGCGACATCCTCGATGAGCAGTGCCAAGCCTCGATGCTCGCGCAGTCGCGCGGGCTCACGATGTGGCTGAACCACTCGTATAAGGTGCCCGAGGACATCCTCGGTACGTGCGTCGAGTCGACGCTCGAGCGCGCGACCGATCCGGAGCAGGGCGAGTGCCTCGATCTGCTGATCCGCGTCGAGATCGACCCGGAGAACCCGCGCGCGCTCAAGAGTTGGCAGCACATTCAGAAAGGCACGAAGCTCGCCTTCTCGGTCGGCGGCTATTTTACCGACGCCGAGATCGTCGAGGATCCGGACGACTCGTGGAACTGG
>JAKAVX010000751.1 GCA_021827465.1 Deltaproteobacteria bacterium
CCGCGACCGCGAGGAGGCGATGCGCCTGCTCTACGTCGCCGCGACCCGCGCGCGCGATCTGCTGATCGTGACGGCGGTCGGCAGCGAGCCGCAGCAGGGATGGCTTGGCCGACTCAATCCGGTTGTCTATCCCGACCAAAAGGATTGGCGTGCGCCGCTGGAGGTTTCGCCGCCGGGATGTCCTGTTTTCGGCGAGGACAGCGTCGTCGAGCGCCCGCCCAAAGCTCCTCCCAAGCAGCGAGTTGTCGCACCCGGGCTCCATCGCCCGCACGCCGGCGAGCATCATGTCGTATGGTGGGACCCGGCCAGGCTCAGGCTTGACGCGCACGAGACGATGGGCCTTCGGCAGCATCGGCTGCTGATAGCTGACGAGAGCGCACGCGCGGCGTTGCAGGGCACGCGCGAATACCAGACATGGAAGGTTCGCCACGGCGCCATTGTGGCCGTTGGTGCGGCGGAGACTTACAGTGTCATAAGGGCGACCGAGTTGGCCGAGCGGATGGTCGAGCGCGGGGAGCGTCCGGAATGGCTCGGGGACGCGAATCAGATCGAGATCGAACAGGTCGCGCGGGCAGTGGCCCGTCCGCATGGCGCCCGCTTCGGTACGCTGGTCCATGCGATCCTCTCGCGCGTCGCTCTCGATGCGGACGCGGCAGCTATTGCAGGGGCGGCCCAATTTTTTGCGAGGATGCTAGGTGCTGACGACGTCGAAGCTGCCGCGGCATGCGAGGCAACGGCAGCAGCCCTGCGTACCCCGTTGATGAAAGCCGCGGCCGCCGCTGGCACGGGGCTGCGTCGCGAATGCCCGCTCGTGCTGAAGCTTGAGGACGGCGCCACGGTCGAAGGGGTGGTCGATCTTGCTTTTCCGGAACGCCGCGCTGGCGGTGAACATTGGGTCGTGGCCGACTTCAAGACCGATGCTGATATCGGGGGCCGGTTGGAGCAGTATCGCTTGCAGCTCCTGCTCTATATGCGCGCGATAAGTCTGAGCACGGGCACTGCCGCGCGCGGGATTCTGATGTGGGTTTGAACGATCCCGCTCCTCCGCTACGATTACAAATCTGTCGTGTGCTCGGCGTGAGGTTTCAGATTTCGATGCGGCACAATTTCGGCTAACGGAACAGTTCGATGGCGAATAAGGAGATCGATATCGCCCACGGCGGGCAGAACAACCAGACTCTGCTGGTGATCGGCTATGGGTCGCTGCTGAGCGGCTATGGATTGCTGGCCGAGCGGCGTGGCGGCGGGAGCAGGCTCGTCGCACGCGATGCGTTTGCGGTGCGCCTGGGCAACGCGCGCCGCGGGTTCGCCAAGCCCTCCAGCCACGGGCATTATCTTGCTATGGATCTTGAGCCATTGCGGCGCGGCGAACCTATTCTAGCTCGCGCGGGCCTCGACGGTTCGGGTGGAATCGGCGCGGTCGGGCTGGTGTTTGACCGCGAATGGTCGACGCTCATTGCCCGGCGCGAGGAGTACGACTCGGCAAAGTTTCTTGAACTCATCGCGCGCGCTGACGCTGCAGGCGCCGGCTTGGGAGAGTTCCTGCTCGAAATAGCTCGGCGCACGGACTTCGACCTGCTCGCCTATCGCACCGAACTGCGCAGGCTGCTCGACTATACCTCACCGGGTTACATCTTCCATCCGGTGCCGCTGGTGGACGGACGGGTCGCGATCGCTGCAATCGGCTCGGGCTATGAGGGCAGCGGCGATCCCGCCGTGAGATCGAAACGCAACGAGCTGGGAATGGACCGCCTGCTTTCGATGCGCGAGGCGATGGAGGTGCGCAACTTCGAGCTCGATCGCCTGGGCCAGGCGGGCTATTTTGCCGAGTGCCTGCTGGGCGGGATGCACGGTCTGGCGGTGGACGACATGATGACGGAACTCGATCTCAACACTGACTGGGGTCGTGAACTGGCGCGTCGCTTCAGGTTGACCGCACCTGGCGAGCCTGAACGTTTCATGCGAGCCGCTTCACTCAACGCCGGGCGCTATCGCGCGCAGTTCTCCGGCATAGCCCACGAATGTCTCGCCCCGTTGTGCGCGTGGGTGGGAGATGATGGATCGGAGTAAGCGCGTGTCATCTGGATTCTCAATTCACGTCGCCAAAGAGAACCTGAAATTTTCGGCTGCGCATTTCATCGCTTACCCCGGCTTTCGCGAGCCGCTGCATGGGCACAACTACCAAGTTGGCGTGCGCGTTGAAGGACGGCTGTCGCCGACCGGCTACGTGCTCGACTTTGGTTTGGTAAAGCGGCTCACCAAAGAGATCCTCGACCGGCTCGATGAGCGTATGCTGGTACCGGTCGAGAGTGATTGTCTACAGATCGAACATTTGGACAGTGGGCAATTGAGGATTTGCTATGGCGCCGATGAATTCCGGATGCCCGCGACCGACGCCTGTCTTTTGCCGATCGCGCACAGTTCGGCGGAGGAACTCGCGCGCTTCATCTGGAAGGAACTACGCGACGCGTTGAACGCGGAGCTGGCCATTAAGGGAATAATGTCAATTGAAATCTCAGTGGCCGAGGGGCCTGGCCAGGCGGCGATTTATCGAGATGAAATACAGACT
>JAKAVX010000752.1 GCA_021827465.1 Deltaproteobacteria bacterium
GGAACACCAATCCGGGCGTGGTTTTCCACAGTCACGCGCCGCACCAGAAGATCTCCCATGTCTCGGTGATCGGAAACTTCATCTCGGATAACGGTGCCGAAGCAAACGTCGACAGCACAGGTGATGGCCCGGCCAATCCGACCGGTATCGAGGTTTATGCGGATGTCGTTGCCGCGCCGCTCAACGGAATCGACATTGTCGGAAACACGATAAAGCGGGAATCCAACGACATCTGGGTTGGCGCGCCCTCGTGGGCCAATTGCGGCGAGGAGCCAACGCCCTGCTACAACGTCGAGGCCCATCTGAACAATTTTCAGCCTCGCACCGTGGGTGTCTCGAACCAGGGCGACTCGAGCAGCGTCATGGTCAACGGGACTGAAAATTACTGGGGCTGCGCGAAGGGTCCCGGAGGCAACCCGGCTTGCGCAACTGCTACGGGCAACGTTTCGGACGAGCCTTTCCTGGTCAAGCCCGCGAGCATCGGCGGCAATCCTTAAGCGCAGGAAATCGCAATAGGTACTGAACAAGGCCCGCCCGGTCCCTCCGATGGGATCCGGCGGGCCGTTTGCCTGGCATCCCGTCGAGTTGCTCAGCGGAGCGGCGCCGACTCCGATTCGCGCGTGCGCCAGTTCTGTGCGTATTCCGACGCCACCGCCGGATCGCGGATTATGACCAGGTTCTCCGCGTTCTTGTGCTCCGCACTCCAGGTGAAGTTGTAGCTCCCGGTGATCACAGTCCGTCCGTCGATCACCATCACCTTGTTGTGCGCGATTCCCCGCACCCCGTCGTCGATCGTCACCGGGATTCCCGCCGCGATGATGCGCGAGGCGGCGTAGGTGGCGCTGCGGTCGTGCTTAAGCTGTTTGCGGTCGAGAATTATCCTGACGTTCACACCGCGCTGATGCGCCCGGATGAGCGCGTTCACAACCGGCCTCGCCGTCAGCACGTAGGCCTGCACCAGGATCTCGCTACGGGCGCCGGTGATCTCGCCCAGAATAGCGGCCTGCGGATCGCATCCTCCGGCTATCGGCGGCGAGAAGCACACGGCGATCGCTCCGCTGGTCTGAGCGAAGGCGGGAAGGGCGAATATCGCGGTCGTGAAGAGAAGCGTCAGGACAAGTCCGGATTTTTTCATCGCACGTCGATAACGCCATCCCGGGTGGCGCCAGGCAAGGGGCCTCCGGTTATGCGCTCGGGATGAGACCCAGCCGTCCGAGCGCGGGAACAAGTTCTTCGAGGTTCCCGATAGTTTCGTCGGGCGTGACGCCGTCGTGTGTTTCGCGCTCGATCGAAGGGCGCACTATCCAGACGGCCTTTATCCTAGCCGCCTTTGCGCCCGCGATATCGCGGCTTGCGCTGTCGCCGACCATCGCTGAGCGCTCCGCCGAGCCTCCAAGGCTCTCGATCGCGGACTGGAAGATTCGCGGGTCGGGTTTGCCGAAGCCGAACTCGCCCGAGATGAAAACCGCCTCGAAGAAATGCGCGAGACCCGATTCGTCGAGCTTGCGGCGCTGGACGTCCGGCGCGCCGTTGGTCACGAGCGCCATCCGGCACGACCGGCGAAGCCGGGTCAGCACGGAGACGGTTTCGGGAAACGGCTCATGGAATCGCGCCCGCTGCTCGATGAAGATTTCGCTTACCTCGGTGGCGGCGCCGTCATCCGTCACACCGGCCTCGCCGAGAGCCGTCGTCCACGCTTCGCGCCGGTAGCCCGGAATCCAGCCGCGAAGCGTCCTGAGGTTCGGATCGTCGCCCGTGAAATCACCCCACAAGCCCTCCCACGAAGCGATTCCTATCGCCTTCGCATAGCCGTACATCGGCGATCCGTGCCAGAGGCGCGAGGAATGGCCGCGTATCGACGTGTATAGCGCTTCGGGGTCGGCGCCGTATCGCGAGTGCGCAATCTCGCTCGTCACGCGAAAGGCGCGTTCGATCGAAGCGTCTTCGGCAACCAGCGTGTCGTCAAGATCGAACAGTAAGGTGGCGTTCACCGGGCATTTCCACGCGCGTGAGTCCGCTCCGGCGCGAAGAATGATCGCTGCTTGCGGCTATCGCGTTGTTCCTAGAGCAAATCAGAGAGATGCGGCGCAGGCAATCCCCGGTTCACTTCGATGAAGCCGTGCTCGCGCCGCCCGCGTGACACGCCTCGACCGTGGAAACGCGAGCGCTGATGCTCAGAAATCCCGGCAATCCGCGCAGTGTGAGCGCGCGCGCCGTCGTATCTTGCATAGGCCGGCGGCCAGTCAATAAGATTCGATCGAGGGCGCTCGCGCCCTCTTCTCTACTGCAAGATTGCTTATTCGGCGGGCGCACTTTGGAACTGGCGAAGACCTTCGACTCGAAATCGGCTGAGGAAAAATGGTTCCGGCAATGGATTGACCTTGGCTACTTCAAGGCTGACCCGTCGCGCGACGGCAAAGTCTTCTCCATCGTAATTCCGCCGCCCAACGTAACCGGACAACTTCATCTGGGCCACGCGCTCAACGTAACGCTGCAGGACATTATCGTTCGCGCCCGCAGGATGCAGGGTTACAACACGCTCTGGGTGCCGGGCACCGATAGATC
>JAKAVX010000753.1 GCA_021827465.1 Deltaproteobacteria bacterium
GATGGGAGTTCATCCGGTGACGGGCGAGAAGCGCGAGGTGATGGGAGTGCTCGGCTTCTGCCACGATGCGCTGGTCGCGCCCGACGAAATTGCGCTAGTCGATCAGGCCTTCCGCGACCTTGGGCTTCCCGAAGGAAGCATGGTCAACGCGACGCTGGCGGTTGCGCCGCGAAGTGTCGATCTGGTGCGGGCGAAACTGCGCGGCCATCGGCTGGAGCGCGAGGCCTTTGACCGAATCCTGTCGGACGTCGTGCGCCACCGCTATTCGCGCGTGGAGTTGTCGATGTTCGTGCTCGGATGCGCGCTGCGCGGCCTCGACACGCAGGAGCTGGTTGATTACACGCGCGCGATGATCGGCACGGGCGAGCGCTTGGAGTTCGGAGCCGGCCCGATCGCCGACAAGCATTGCATCGGCGGCATCCCGGGCAATCGGACCACAATGGTGGTGGTGCCGATTCTTGCCTCGATGGGTCTCAAGGTGCCCAAGACCTCTTCGCGCGCGATCACCAGTTCGGCCGGGACGGCTGACACGATGGGGGTGGTAGCGGAAGTCGCGCTCAAGCCGCCGAGACTGCGCGAGGTGGTCGAGAAGGTCGGCGCGTGTATCGCGTGGGGCGGCGCGCTGGAGCTGGCGCCCGCCGACGATATCCTGATCACGGTCGAACGCCCGATGGAGATCGACACCGAGGCGCAGATGGTGGCGTCGATCCTTGCGAAGAAGAAAACCGTCGGGGCAACCCACGTGCTGATCGACATACCCGTTGGGCCTACCGCGAAGATTCGCTCGATCGTGGCGGCCGAGCGTTTGCGCACGATGTTCCTGTCGGTCGCCGAGCAGATAGACTTGAAGCTCTCGGTTATCACCACCGAAGCGCGCGGACCGATCGGGCGCGGAATCGGGCCGCGGCTCGAAGCGATGGACGTGCTGTCGGTACTCAAGCGCGAGCCCGCGGCGCCGAACGATCTGCGCGAGAAATCGCTCTATCTCGCCGCGCGGCTGCTGGAGATGACCGGGGCGGTTCAATCGACGCGCGGATACCGCGCCGCGCAGCAGGCGCTGGATTCAGGCGGGGCGCTGAAGAAATTCGAGGAGATTGTTGCGGCCCAGGGCGCGCTCGAATTTCCCGCCGAGGCGCCGTACCGATGCACGGTGAAGGCGCCCGCCGACGGGCGAATCCGCGAGATCGATTGCTGGGAGATAGCGCGCGTGGCGAAACGCGCGGGCGCGCCCGCCAACCTTTCAGCCGGCGTGCGCCTTTTGCACGGAATCGGCGAGGTGGTTGGAAAGGACGAGAATCTCATCGAGATTCACGCCGAGAGCCGCGAGCAGATGGAGTTTGCGCGCGACTACGCCGAGTCGCATCCGCAACTTGTAAGCTTTGGCTTCTGACGCGCGGACCCGCGAGCTTCATGCATTGTCATTCGTCGCGTCGGAGTCCCCTCGGATTCCATCGGGGCGGAAGCCTGATGCGCAACGATTAGCGGTGTCGGCGTGGATGGCTTGCCGGTGGCCGGGCGCGTTCGCTAGGTTACAAAAACTTTGGGCGCGGTAGCGCGTGTGATCGTTGCATTTGAACTCGTGGCGCTTGCGGACGGTCGGCCAGCCAGCTTCTGCGGGTCCGGCAAATGACGGCCCGACAGTCGCGGCCCCAGCGCCTGGCTAAATGGCTGCTGCCACCAGTGCTTTGGCCGCACGCAGTGCGCCTCCATCGCGTCGCCTTGCCCTTCCTCATGGCCCTGACAGGGCGTCGTTCCGAACTGCTCGACACGCCGACGGGACGCTACTGGGTGCCGCGCGACACGCCTTACGACCCGATCGTTCGGCACATCAGAGCGGGGCTGGTCTTCGAGAGCGAAACCCTCGACCTGGCGCGGCGGTTTGTCAACCCGGGCGACACCGTGATCGATGTTGGCGCGAACCTCGGGCAGATGATGGTGCAGTTCTCGTCGATGGTGGGAGCGCACGGGCAAGTGTTCGCATGCGAAGCCAATCCGCTTGTGTTCAAATTACTGGCGCGGACGATCGCCGAAAACGGCTGCACCAACGTCGTTCCTCTGTTCGGGGCGGTTGGCGAGAGCGGCGGGGAATGGGTTCGTTTCCCGCAGCCCCGCTTGTGGCTGCATGCGGGCTATGGTTCCTACGGGGTCGCGCCAAATAAAGGCCGAGGGATGCTGGTTCCGACGATCGCCCTGGATGATCTCGATATCCGCGGACGCGTCGCATTCCTCAAGATAGACACCCAAGGCAGCGATCTGCGCGTCATGCGCGGTGCGCGCCGGTTGATTGCCGCGCACCGGATGCCCATCCTTTTCGAGCATGAGGCGGAGTACGACGTCGCCTTCAACACCAGCTTCTCGGAGTATGCGGCCTTTGTCGCCCAAGTGGGATATAAGGTGACCGAAACGTTCTCGTTCAACCGATATTTCGCCGTTCCATGCGCCTGAAACCGGACGGCGCGCCGGGCCTCGTCGGGTTTCATCCGGCGTGGGCGACGCAATTCTAGGGTGCCGCTGCGACCATCGCGCGCACCGTGCACATCGATTTGTCCACCGCGCCCATGTTG
>JAKAVX010000754.1 GCA_021827465.1 Deltaproteobacteria bacterium
GATCTAGATCGTGGCGCGTTCATTTTGCACGTCGACCACGTTTTCTCCGATTAACATTCCGGCGTGCACTCCGTGATTAATCTCGGAGAAGCTCTTGAAGTCCTCGCTCCAGCGCGTCTGGAGTTCCCACAGCTTCCACAGCTTGCCCTCGCGGTTGAACGCCATCGACATCCACGGATGCCAGTTCTCCGCATCCCAGAACATCACCACGCTGGTATAGGGATGATGAGTTTCGGTCGGGGTGCGAGCGATCACCGCGAAGCGCCGCACCGACCATCGGTCGTTGGGAATTTCGCCGTTCGGCCCAAACAGGTGGGCACAATCCTGGCCCGCATCCATCACCGCCAGCAAGTCCCTCCAGCCGAGAAACTTCCAGTGCCAGTGCAACGTCCGGCCCGAGAAAGTATAGAAATCCTCCTGGGTGGTGTCAGTGCCGATCATCGAGTCGGATTTGACTTCGACCGAGACTCGCCGCACGCGGCGCAACTGGGGATCGTAGGCCCAGGCATCGTCGGCGCGATGCGGGTCGGCGTAGCGGTAGGTGATAAAAACCTGGCCCCGCACGTCGTAAGGAGAGAAGAAGCCGCTGAATTCTTTCCATAGGAATTCAGCCGAGTCGGGCGTGCCCAGCAGTCCCTGATGGTCCATGCGCTGGGCAAGATGGCTGAAATAAACCCGGCGGTAAAAGCTGCTTATGATCCGCGAGAAAGTGCCGCCGCCGCCGAAGTACTTGGACGCATCGGTGGGCAGCTGGCTTTGATACTTAACTCCGGAGACCCAGTTTGAGGGCGGCGAATCGATCACTTTGGGCGCCTGACCAGCGTGACTGCCGCCGAAGCGATCCACGACGAACAGGAAGTTGAGCGAGAACTCGCCGTAGTTCTGCCATCTATTGTCGAAATTCCACGCCGCTTTGATCCCCGAGAGCGGATCCGAGGTGCTGAGCGAGTCGTTAGGAAACGGTTGCCCGCACACGTAGTTGGCCAACGATCCGTCGGGATTGAGTTTGACCTGCGCCTGGTACTTCTCCGTGCATTCCTGGTAGTCCTTGCGCGGCGCATGACTGCGCGGTGCCATGATCTCCATTGTGAATTCTGGAAAATCGAGCTGTTCGAGCCATCCAGGCGGCACGAACGGGCGAATTCGCTCGAGGTCCTTGCTCCCCAAAACGTCTCCCGGCTTGAAGCTGGGTTTGGCTTCGGCGTACTTGCTCAACCATTGATCGACCGTCGCCCTTGTGTAGGTCTTCACGTTCTGCGCCGCGGCGCGCGAGGCGCTCAGCGCGAGGATCGCGGCAAACATCGATAGGAACAGAATCCATCGGTCCCAATTGTGCTTTCTAAAACTCATCCGCACTTGCCTTCTCCCCATTTTGGCACCGGCATTCAGTTGCAATTATGGCATCTTGCAACAGCCCCCTCTTCGCGTGCAACCGCTCGGCCTTTTGCTGTGACATCTATAATGCGGGGCTGAACGGGCACTCCAGCGTCAAGCCGCGCAATTCCACTTGTTGCCGGAAGCAAAGCGATTTAGCCCAGTCGAATTTGGCCCCAACAATGGCGAACCGAGCGTAACGGCGGCCCGTAAAGCCTGCACGCGAGCCCGTCGCTAGCCTCATTCCGCATCGCGGTGCAATTCACATAAACTGCATCTCATGGCGAGTCAACGAGAGACCTTTCAGGCGGTCCCATCGCTCTCACCCGAGCCGTCGACGTTACGAAGCGGCGCTGCCGATTCCGCGGGCGGCATAGACACAACCAACAATGACGGTCGGATCGCAGAGGCCCGTGGCGTAAATGGCGCTGGCACGCCGCCGCCGCGCATCGATGCGGATCTTAAAGCGCCCGAACTGTTCCTTAACCGCGAGCTGACCTGGCTCGCGTTCAATAGGCGAGTCTTCGCCGAGGCACTCGATGACCGCAATCCGCCGCTGGAGCGGATGAAGTTCCTCGCCATCACCGCATCGAACCTCGACGAATTTTTCATGAAGCGGATCGGTGGGCTTAAGCAGCAGGCGGTCGCCGGGATGCAGGAGCTGACCGACGATGGGCGCACGCCGCAGCAGCAGATCGCGGAGTGTCTGGCCGAAGTGCGTGCCTTCGAGGCGGAACAGCGCGCCTTGTTGCCGGAACTGCTCAAGCGGCTGTGCGAGAGCGACATCCACATACTGGCCTTCGAGCAACTGACGCCGACCGAACAAACCGCTATTCGCGAGTATTACCTGCGCAACATTTTTCCGCTAATGACGCCGCAGGCGATGGACCCGGCGCATCCGTTTCCGTTCATCTCCAACCTCTCATTGAATCTGCTGGTCACGCTGCGAGCGCCCGACGACGTCGAGCAATCGCTGGCGCGGGTCAAGGTACCGGTTGGGCTTGGCATCCCGCGCTTTCTGCGCATCGACGGCACCAAACGCTTCGTCCCGCTCGAGGACGTGGTCGCGCATACTCTCGACCTGCTTTTTCCCGAAGCTAAGATCGACAGCTATGAGTTCTTCCGCGTCACTCGAAACGCAAACACCGAGCGCGACGAGGACGAAGCCGATGATCTGCTGGCCTTGATCG
>JAKAVX010000755.1 GCA_021827465.1 Deltaproteobacteria bacterium
TCGAGCGGCCTCGATTGCGCTTTTCACGCGACCGAAATCGAAGAGATCGAAGAGGCGCTGGAGGCGATCGAACTTGCGCAGCGTCAGATTGGTGCTGTAGAGCCTCGTGCGGTTTGCCGGATCGAGCACGGTGGAGTGATCGCGCCAGAGCATATCGATCGGATAGTCGCCGCGCGCGCATGGGTGGTGACCAATCCCGCCTTCATCTATTTTCGCGGCCCGAAGTACGCCTGCGAGCCCGGTCTCGCGCCCTATCTGTACCGCGCCGCCTCGTTGCGGGCGGCGGGAATCGAGCTTGCGGGTGCCAGCGACGCGCCTGTCACTCCGGCCCGTCCTCTCGCAGGCGTAGCGGCGGCAATCTCGCGCGCTACGCTCGACGGCGACGTGCTTGGCGCCGAAGAGCGGATGCCGCCAGATGAGGCCTTGCGCCTGTTCACGCGTGATGCGGCGCGCCTGCAGCGCCTCGAAGCTGGCGAGATTGCGACCGGGATGCTTGCCGATCTGGTTGTGCTGCCGCATGATCCATCGCCTATGGACGCTGCGGACTTGCTCGCGCTCAACGTGGACCTCACGCTGATCGCCGGACGCGTGGTTTACGAGCGCGGCCGTCCGGCGGTCGCCCATAGCGACAGTGCGGACCTTCATTCGGCCTGACGATGGTAACGGCACAAGCAGAAACCGCCGCCGCGCGCTATGAGAAACGCGGCGCAATCGCCTGGGTGACCCTTAATCGTCCGGCGCAGCTCAACGCGTACAATGTCGCGATGCGCGACGCGATGTTCCAAATCCTGAGCGCGATCCATGACGATCCGGAGGTGCGTGCGATGGTGCTGTGCGGGGCGGGCGTAGCATTCTCGACCGGCGGTGATTTGCGCGAGTTCGGCACCGCACCGTCGCCAATCGCCGCGCGATGGATTCGTTTTCGCCGTGATGTGTGGGGCAGGCTCAAAGCCCTACCGATCCCGACGATCGCCGCGGTGCACGGTTTCACGGTCGGCGGCGGCCTCGAGATGGCGCTGTTGTGCGACTTGGCGATCGCCGCTACTGATACTCGCATCTGCCTGCCTGAGACCGGCGTCGGCATGATTCCCGGCGTGGCCGGTACGCAAACCGCTTCCCGCCGCCTCGGACTCGGACGCGGGCTCGATCTGAATCTGACCGGGCGATGGATTGACGCGCAAGACGCATTGCTTATAGGTTTGGTCGCCGAAGTCGTAAAGCCGCATCAGCTCGAGCCGCGCGCGCTCCAGATCGCGCGCGAGATGTCGCGCATTCCGCGCGAGACTGCCGCGATCGCCAAATTGGCAGTGTGGGGCGGGATCGACCTGCCGCTTGGCGAAGGAATCGACCTCGAACGGCGGCTTGCGCGCCGTCTCGAGTTGCTGACGCGAAGCAGCGGCAGTATTGCCGCGCCGCATGGCCTGCCAAAGCGACTATCAGGCGGGCATAATTCAGGAGGTAACGCCGTCCGTGAACACCGTTAATTTCGTGACGATTCCGTCGTCGATCGTCCCCGATCAGGAGATCATCGTATATGGGGAGCGACGGCTGAATTACGCGCAATTTGCAGATACGGTTGCGCGCCTGTCCACGGTCTTCAAGCAGCAGGGACTCAAGCCGCGCGACGTGATCGCCGCGCTCGACACTAATTCCGATCTGTACATCGCAACCTACTACGCCGCCGCAAAGGCGGGACTGACCTTCTTGCCGCTCAATTATCGCGCCAAGGAAGCGGAACTCGAGTACATGATTAATACCGCCGACGCCAAGGTTCTGCTCGCCGGCGATCGCTACCTCGAACTTGTGGAACGAATCTCCGCGCGCCTCAAACTCGCGCGAATACTGGCTTTTAGAACAGGGAAACCGTCAATCCCCAGACTTGACGATTTGATCGCCGCCGCCGAACCCGACGAAAGCGAGGCTGAGGTCGAAGACGAAGACACTTCGATCCTGATGTACACGAGCGGCACCACATCGCTGCCGAAGGGCGTGATGCTTTCGTTTCGCGATTTCACGGCCTACGTGACGGCCAATGTCGAAATGGCTGACGGAACCGATCGCGGCGCCGCTCTGGTATGCGTGCCGTTCTACCATATCGCCGGAACCACCGCCTACATGACCAACGTCTGGACTGGCAGGCGGTTAGTCGTGATGCCACAATTCGAAGCGAAATCGTGGCTCACGCTCGTCGAAACCGAGCGCATCACTCACGCCTTCGTTGTGCCGACGATGATGAAGCAGATTCTCGACGATCCGGCGTTCAGTAAGACCAACCTCTCGAGCCTCACCAATCTCGCTTACGGCGGCGCGCCGATGCCGATTCAGGTGATTCGCCGCGCGATCGAGGCTTTCCCCCAAACGGTGGGATTTGTCAACGCGTACGGACAGACCGAAACGACCTCCTCACTGACCGTGCTCGGCCCCGACGATCATCGCATTACCGGCAGCCCTGAGGAGCGGGAAAAGAAACTCAAACGCCTTAACTCGATCGGCAAGCCGCTCCCCGACGTTGAAATCCGGGTTCGCGACGAGGACGGCAAACTGCTCGGCCATGGCGAAGTCT
>JAKAVX010000756.1 GCA_021827465.1 Deltaproteobacteria bacterium
CGATCTGGTCTCTTTGTTGATAGCGGTCTCCGCCTTTGTGGGGCCATTCAGCGATAGAGACCTTTTCATTCACAATGTTCCGCTCGTAATCTATCTGGTGGTATTGCCGGTCTCCTGGGTCCTGGTAGTTTTGCTCGGAATAATCGCCTATCGGACTAAGGGTCTTTGGCTGCTGATTGGAGCGCCCCTTGCGTGGTTCTGGTGGGTACTAATCACTATCGGTGCCTTGCATGGCGACCTCCCATAGGTGATTCCAAATTCCAAACCGAACCAGTGCCACTTCACGACCAACTCGGGTTTTTCCGCACGCTGCTGGAGGACGGACGACGCACGGATTTGACTGCGGGTGCAGCGCTGCGATGGCGTTTACTCCCGGGGTGGGATCGGCAAAATAACGGACAATGTCACGCAAACGCCTTGCGATAGTCCTCGTCTCGGCCCTGCTGGCTGTCTGGATCGGAGGCGGTCTCGCGCTTCACTTCGGACAGATCCGCCATGACCATCTCGGCTACGATATCGACGCTCATTTTCCGCCTGGCAAGCCGTTCAAGCCGGGCGAGATTTTCGCTTCGACGCTTGCCGCGATCATGGACCATGAGCTCCATACCGGCTTCGGATGGCGTCCGAATGACTTCTTCCTGTGGGGTCCGAAAGTGGCTGCCGATAACAACGCCGACCGCCAGATCGGCATCATCATGGCGGTGCGCGAGACGACCCGCGTCTTCAAGGACCATCTGACCAAGGTTTCGTCCAACGAATACGACCCCAATCTGGTGGCCGCCGACCTGGACTTCCATTACGACCCGCAGCGCTGGTTTTTCCCGTCTTCCGAATCCAAGTACGAAGACGGCATAAAGCATCTGCGGCTTTATGTCGCCGGACTGCACGCGAATCCCGAAAGTTCAGCCGAGTTGAATCAGCGCAGCGTCGAACTGGTGCGTCTGTTCCAGACCTGGACCGATCTGCTCGGCGACGCCCATGCGCGCCTTTATCGCGACACGCGCAGCGACGGCAGCCCTGTCAGGTGGTGGGACTGCGATCATCTTTTTTACCGCTCCCAGGGCTACGCGTACGTGATCTATCACATGATGAAGGCCGTCAGGCGCGAGTACGCCGTACAGATAAAGGCCGATCCGGTTCTGGCAAAGCTGCTCGACGAGGCCACGGTCGCGCTCGGCAGGGCTTCGGTGATGACGCCGATCGTCGTCCTCAACGGAGCGCCGGACGGCGTCTTCGCCAACCATCGCCGCAACCTCGACGCCTATATCACCGAGGCGCGCCAGAAGATGTATTCGATACGCGAAGAGGTGGAGCGCTCGCCGCTGTGACGCCGATTTGCTTCGCGGCCATCCTGTCATCCGGAGCGAAGCGAAGGATCTCATGCCACCCGGAGAACGGTGGAAAGGGATTCTTCGCTTCGCGGACTTCGCTCACAATGACCCGGCGGAGCGCTGCTGCACTGCGCTAACTTCCGGCTCGTTACACCGGAAAGAGGAGCCCCGCTGTTGTCGTGGCAGGGTCGTCAGAAGTCTATCGGCGGTGCGAGCAGCATCGCGCCGCCGCGCGACAGGATGCGCACTATCGCCGGCATCCACGACGCCGGTACTCCGAGCGCCCGCGCGATCGGTTCGGCCCACATCGCCGGCTCGTCGCCCGAAAGCGCGAGCCTCAGCGCGGCGGAGAAGCGCGGCGCGCTGTAGGAAACCAGTTCATGCGGCTCATCGCGCCCGATTCCCGCTTTTTCCCGGGCGAGTTGAATCGCACGCGCCATCCCGCCCATCTCGTCGACCAGGCTTCGCGCCTTGGCCGCGGCTCCCGTCCATACCCTGCCCCGCGCGACTTCCTCGGTCGTTTCAGCATCGAGCTTTCGCCCCTGCGCGACCTTGGAGGTGAAATTCGCGTAGAGGCTTCCGATCACTTCGTTCAACTGGCGAAGCTCCGCGTCGGTCATCGAGCGCGCAATCGAGAGCGCGTCGCCGCCCGGGTCGCTCTTCACGAACTCGATCCCGATGCCGACGTTTGCCAGCACCTTCGAGAGGTCGAACTTCGCGTAGACCACGCCGATCGAGCCGGTCAGCGAAGAAGGCTCGGCCACAATAGCGTCGGCCGCCGCGGCGACGTAATAGCCGCCCGAGGCCGCCACGTCCCCCATCGAGACCACGACGGGTTTGCCGCGCCCCTGCGCTTCGCGCACCGCGCGCCATACCAGGTCCGAGCCGACCGCCGAACCGCCCGGAGAATTGACCCGCAGGACGATCGCCGCGACTCGCGGATCGCGCGAGGCGCGTTCCATCTGGGCCGCAGTCGTCTCACCGCTGATAAACTCGCCGGCTGCGGGCGGAGCGCCGGTGATTACCGGCCCGGTCGCGTAAACGACCCCGATACGGGCGCGCTTGCCGCGCTCGCTCACGTAGTACGTATGGCGCAGGTAGCGCGTGAGGCTGACGAACGGCTTGCGCTTGCCGGTCGGGTCGAACTCGGCCCGGATATCCTCGACGTAGCCCTCGCGATCGGCCAGTCCCGCCGTCCGCGCGGAGCGGGCGCTCATGAATCCGGCGC
>JAKAVX010000757.1 GCA_021827465.1 Deltaproteobacteria bacterium
GAGTCTCGCGAACAGCTCGACCTCATCGAAGCCGTTGCGCACGGTCGCATCGGTAAACGCGGTCACGCCGGCGGCGGACAGTTCGCGGCTCATCGTGCGAGCGCGCGCTTCAACTTCCGCTTTGGTTACGATCGGAAGATGGTGTGTCAGCCACCGCTCCATACCAACCACCAGGCCAGTCAGTCTGCCGGTGGCATCGCGAATCAGCGCGGCGCCGTCGGGAGGCCGAAATCCTTCAGCCTCGAGTCCGAGCTGTACTATCGCGCGGGAGTTCAGCCATGACGCGTGGAGCGTCTGGTGCCGCAAGCGGAGCGGATTTTTCGCGACCGCTTGGTCCAGTTCTTGTCGAGTCGGACCGCGCTTGTCGAGCAGCAAAGCTTCGTCGCATCCGAATGCGCGCAGCCAGTTGCCGGGCGGGGTCCTCCCCGCGCTGACACGCAGATCGGCAAGCAGATCCGCAATCGTGCGGCAGCGCCATACCGCGACTCCGCTAAAGGCCGACGCCGCTTCGAGAAAGTGCAAGTGTGAATCGACGAATCCCGGCGCAAGCGTGCGCCCCGCGAGTTTAATCAGATGCGTTCGCGGCCCGACCAGCGGTTTGAGTTGCGCGAACCGTCCGTGGGCGAGGATTCGCCCGGCGCTGAGCGCGACCGAATCGCTACCGGGATGACCCAGGATCACACCCTCGTGCAGGACGAGGTCGGCCTTTGCGGAAACGGTTTGCACTGCGAATCAGGCGCCCGCGGCACGCATAGATGGGTGATTCAATCGGAAGAAGGAAGCGGCTTGGCTTCCTTGATCTTCATTTGCGCGTCGCAGCATTCGATTTCGCCCTGCCCGGCCTTGTTACACAGGACCTCGGTACCGCATTTTTCGCACTGGTAACGTTTGCCCAGAGTATTTGCCATCTTGATTGCTCCTTTCCCTGCTCCATGGCGCCGTTCAAATCGGCCCGGATCAGTGATTAATCTAACATTGATTCTCTAATGAAACGGGAGCTCGCTTACTTTGGCGCCGATCTCCCCGATCGCGTCGGCGATCAAAAGCGCCGTCCCCTCCTGACAAGCGCTATGATGCAGGATCGCAAGGCCGATGACGCCGAACTTTGCCGAGCACGCGGCGCTGGTCAAGCGGCCGACTTCTTTTCCCGACAGCATCACCGCGGCGCCGCGCTCGGGAACCCGGCCACCCTCGATTCGCAGTCCGAACAGACGCTTACGGAGTCCACCGCGCGCGGTTACCCTCTCAATCGTTTCTTGTCCAACGTAGCAACCCTTGCGCGGCGCAATCGCCCGCGCCAGCCGGGCTTCGAGGGCGATCGTTTTATCGCCGGTGTCGACCCCGGTTATCGCGATGCCGTTTTCGATGCGAATCACATCGAGCGCATCCGGCTGTACCGCCTGAAAATCGCCGCCCAGGCCGGCGACCTGCGCGACTACTCTAGCGGCTGCATTTGCCGGGGCGATAATCGAATATGCGCTCGAGCCATAGCGCGGAAGATTGCCGATTAGGAACTCTCCGCGGCGCATGAACCGCCATTCGGTAAGCGGCGCCGCTTCACCGCCCAGTGCCGCGCGGACGGCTTCGGCGGCGCGGGGCCCTTCAATGTCGATAAGGACAGTATCGCTCATATCCTCAAACTCGACATCGTCGGCGACGATCAACCTTTCCAGGTGCGCGCGCGCCGCCTCCCATTGGGTTGAGTCGATATCGAGGAAAATCCCGGCAACGTCAATCCATGCAAAAAAATCCGCGAGCAGATGCGCGTGCTCGGTCAGGAAAAGTGCCGGCAAAATCGACCCGGCGGCAGCGTCCTTAAAATTGCCGCTGCTCATCCCGTGCAGAAAGGAGACCCGGTCGTCGCCAACCACGCGGAGGATCTTTCGCCCGCTGATCGCAAGCACTCCGGCGCCCGCGCGCAGTGCGCGGTCAATAGCGTCCGCCGATGCGGCACGCGACTCATTCGTTGCGGGATTTTCCACGGTACAGATAGCGCCAATTTCTCGTATCGAAGGGGATTTTACTAACAGATCACGATGGTACGCCACAACTGAACGAGTGGCACCCCGTACCGCCCGTTCAGCGCGGTTTCTATTAACCATGCCGGTTGGACTATAATTAACTTAAGAATCGCGGCTTATGCGTTTGTCCGTGCTTGGAATGCTCAACGGTGCCGCAAGTACACTTGTGCCTATCACATGCGACGAGGGCAAATTTTTATCGACGCGTGCGCACCAAATCATAAGGACGGCTGAACGCTACAAACAGTCGTCTTGAGGCGAAGCGAACCGTGCAAAACTGGCCGCAAGAACGCAACAAATTCAGAGCGCGGCTTTTACGAGCCTTATTGGCTTTAGGCGCCGCCATCGCCGCAGCAGCCCTGCCGCTCGCCGTGCGTGCGGATACTCCAGCGGCGATTGCCAAACAACTCAGTGACAACTCATTCACGATGCTCAACTCGATCGACTCTGGCAGCAAGGCGGGCGGGCCGATGCTCGCGCCCGTCGCGAGTCTTGCCAGCGACGCACAGTCACTCTCGAGCGCGCTCGAAAAAGGCGA
>JAKAVX010000758.1 GCA_021827465.1 Deltaproteobacteria bacterium
AAGCATGCCGATTCAAGCGTCGACATGCAGGAATTCATGATCGTTCCGCACGGCGCCCCCGACTACCCGACCGCGCTCCGAATGGGCGTCGAAGTTTTTCACGCCCTGGCGGCAGTGCTGAAGCAACGCGGTTGCTCGACCAACGTCGGTGACGAGGGCGGCTTCGCTCCCAACCTTGCCGGCAACGAAGAGCCGCTCGTGGTGATTTTGCAGGCCATTGAGCGTGCCGGTTATCGGCCCGGCGCCGACGTCTCAATTGCACTCGATCCCGCTTCGAGCGAATTCTGCGAGGGCACGAGCTACGTTTTCGCGCGCTCCGACAAGCGGCGGCGCAGCGCCGAAGAGATGGTGGCCTTTTATGCCGATTGGCTGCGGCGCTACCCGATAATCTCGCTCGAGGACGGGCTTGCCGAGGACGACTGGGACGGATGGCGCCTGCTCACGCGCGAGCTCGGCACCCGCGTCCAACTGGTGGGCGACGACATCTTCGTAACCAATCCCGGCCGCCTGCAGCGCGGAATTCGCGACGGGATAGCCAATTCCATACTGATCAAGCTCAACCAGATCGGTACGCTCACCGAAACGCTGAAAACCATCGCGATGGCCAGAGCTGCCGGCTACACCGCCGTCATCTCTCACCGCTCGGGCGAGACCGAAGACACGAGCATCGCGGACCTCGCCGTCGCAACGGGAGTCGGCCAGATCAAGACCGGCTCGGTATGCCGCGGCGAACGGATTGCAAAGTATAACCGCCTTCTGCGGATCGCCGAGGAACTGGGCGACCGTGCGGTCTATCCGGCAACGGCCGCCTTTGCGCGGAGCGCCGCGGGAGGCGCCGCGTCGTGAGCGCCCGACCGCCGGTCACGACACTGGTGATCTTTGACGGCTGGGGCCTGCGCCGCGAGCGCGCCGGCAATGCGATAGCGCTTGCGCGCACGCCCACGATGGACCGGCTTTACGCGTCGTATGCCCATACGGAGCTCAACGCTTCGGGAGAAGCGGTTGGCCTGCTGCCGGGCGTCATGGGCAATTCCGAGGTCGGGCATATGACGATCGGGAGCGGGCGCGCTATCTACCAGGACGTGATGCGTATCAGCCGGGCCATCAGCGATGGTTCTTTTTTCAGCAACCCGGTTCTGACCGAAGCGCTACGGCGCGCGGCGGACGCTGGGAAATCTCAAGCAACACTTCATCTTTGGGGCTTGCTCTCGGACGCCAGCGTGCACAGCCATATCGACCATCTGTTCGCTCTCCTCGACATGGCAGCGCGTGCCGGCCTGGGACGCATAGCAGTTCATGCGGTGCTCGACGGCCGCGACACGCCCCCGCGCTCGGCGCTCGGGTACGTCGATAAACTTGAAGCAAAACTTAAGGAATTGGGGCGCGGCCGGATTGCGACCGTAAGCGGCCGGTATTTTGCGATGGATCGCGACCGGCGCTGGGAGCGCACCGAACGGGCGTGGCGCGCCGTATGCCTCGGTCAGGCTCCATTGGCACCAACTGCGCGAGCGGCGGTCGAAGCTTCCTACGGCGCAGACAAGGGCGACGAGTTCGTCGAGCCCCGCGTCATCGGCGATCCCGTGCCGATCGCCGACGGCGACCGGGTCATCTGTTTCAACTTCCGGGCTGACCGCGCGCGCCAGTTAACCGCTGCGCTCGCGCTGAATGAGTTCACCGGCTTTCGGCGCGAACGTTTTCCTCATATCGGCTACGTATGCATGACCGAGTACGACCGGACCTTCAACCTGCCGCTGGCATTCGGTCCCGAACAGGTACGCAACACCCTGGCGGAAGTTTTCGCCCGCCATCAAGTACGCAACCTCCGGATCGCCGAAACCGAGAAGTACGCGCATGTGACCTACTTTTTCAACGGCGGCGTGGAGCAGCCCTTTCCCGGCGAGGAACGAATCCTGATCCCATCGTCGAAGATCGCAACCTATGACCTGGAGCCCGAGATGCGGGCGCTCGCGGTGGCCGACCGCGCCGCGCAGGAGATCGAAAGCGGGCGCTTTGACGTAGCGATCGTTAACTTCGCCAACCCCGATATGGTCGGTCACAGCGGGAACGTCGAGGCTACGGTTACCGCGGTCGAAACCAGCGATCGGGCTCTGGGCCGCCTTGCGTCGGCAATCGAATCAAGGGGCGGCGTACTGCTCGTGACCTCGGACCACGGCAACGCCGAGTTCATGAAGGACCCCGCCACCGGCCAGCCGCACACGGCGCATACCACCAATCCGGTTCCGTTCATCCTGGCCGACAGCTCGTATCACGGGCGCCTGCGTTCGCACGGGACGCTCGCCGACATCGCCCCGACAATGCTCGCGCTATTGGGTCTTGCGGTCCCGCCCGAGATGACGGGCCGGGATTTGCGCGAGGCGCGGTAGAGGCAAGGCAAAGCCTTGGGCAAACTGCCTCGCGCAGGCGCTTTGCAAACGCCTGCATTGGTGGCCAGCGCTCTACCAGCGAACGATTTGCTCGTAAATTTTTGGAAGCTGCCTGGGCAGCGAGCCGATGTCCTCGATCACCAGGTATTGCGACTCCTGGCACATCTGGCGCAG
>JAKAVX010000759.1 GCA_021827465.1 Deltaproteobacteria bacterium
ACGGATGCATTGCGATACTCGTAACGGCGGGATTATCCTGACCCCACCGGCACGATTAGACTGATCCGCCGGCTCGGTAACTTACTCCTGGCGGCTCTCCCTGCTGCTTGCCGCGATCGCAGCCGATGGCTCCCGCTGGCGAACTCGAAGAGAGCGTCATGGTGGACGAGGCGATCGACCACCGCGCTTGCAGCTTGCGTGTCAAGGAATCCCCGCGTCAATTCGGTGAAGGCGAGGTTTGCCGTGAGGCCGATACTTGCACGCTCGTATCGTCGGGAGATGACTTCGTAGAGCAAATCGGTCGCTTCACGTTCGAATGGAATGTAACCCAATTCGTGAATTTATGTTGAGCTCGACATAAATTGACGCAGAGGGGATGCGGAAGCTCCCGGCTGCTGCCACGGAGGACTTACTCGCGATCGTGATGTTCCGCTGCGAGCGAGCATCAACGATCGTTGCATCGAACCACCCACTCGACGACTGGCCGAAGCTCTTCGGCGACACGCCGGCGGTGGCCGCGTTCCTCGATCGGTTGCCGCATCACAGCCACCTCATTGAGATCCGCGGCAAGAGCTACCGGCTCCACGAATCCAGCCTCACCGCCCGCGACCGGCGGTCAAGCGCTGAAACCGAGACCAAATAAGGCTCCCCAATGCGACTTTGCATGATCGGAGCGCTTGGAGCGGCCTTGAACGGTGACCCGCTTCCCCGCCGGGTGTACCACCCAGGTCCGGACGGCGGGGAGCCGCTTGAAAAAGCGGCAATCGCGCCCGATTTTCGGGCCGGATTGGCATCCACTTGCCAATCCGGCCCCTTTTTTGTACCCTATTGGCATGGCCACGCTGTCTCGCGCCACCGTCTTGGAAGAGATTGGGGAGATCGCCTCGCTGCAAGAGGGTTTCCTTTCTGCGGCACAGGCCCAGCAAGTCGGTGTCCCGAGAAAAAGACTCGCCCGGTTGGTGGCCTCCGGGATTCTTGAACGGGACGAGCGTGGGATTTACCGGTTCGCCTCATATCCAGACACCGAGCGTGCCGAGCTCTGGCGTGCCGTTCTTTGGCCCACCGTCGAGCGCTCGACCAAAATGAGCGCTCTCGGAAAGGCCGTGCTCTCACACGGCACGGCCCTGGATCTCTGGAACGTTTCGACGATCAACCCGGCCACTATAGACATCACGTTGCCTAAATCGTACCGACTTCGCCGTACCGTGCCGTCGATCTATCGCATTCATCGTGCCGACCTCGCCGACAACGAGATTACGTTCATTGGTGGCCTTCCCGTCACACCGTTATACCGCACGCTGCTTGATCTCATAATCGACGCCCGGGATCAGCAGTTCGTGGACGAGGCGTTAAACAATACAGCGATGCTCTCAGAGAGCGATCGTGCGCAACTCAAGGCCCTGCGAATCGTCGAGCCGTCTAGACTCAAGGCAATATCGAGGCGCATTTCATGAAGCGGCCTCATCCGAAAGCGCTTGGACGAGCGGTCGAGGCGTTCGCCGGAAAAGAAGATGTAACGAGCCGTCGCATGCGACGCTGGGTAGCAAAGCTCGCGCGAGCCGCGACGTCGACGTAATAATCGCGGTTGCCAGCGACGGCGGCATTGTCGACACGGTCAGGGCAGCGCTCACCGAAGGATGGAGCGGGTTTACGTTCACCTTTCGAGAGGCATATGAAACTGCGCACGCGTTCCGATTCCCAATGAGCGCGAAGTACGAAAACGTCGATTGGTCAACGTTCGACGTAGAAATCACGGCTGGCGATGTGGCTGGCGAAGACCTCGTCGAACCACTAAACCTCTCCGAGTTCAGCCTCGAAAGCCCCGATCCAATCTCTTGTCTTGATCTCTATGCGCAGATCGCTCAAAAGTTCCACGGCGCAACCGATCCCGATGAAAACCGCCCGCGCGACATCCTCGACATCTATATACTTCGTCAAACCTATAGCTTTGATATCGATCGCCTACGCATAAGCGTAGAAGAGCTCTTTGCGCAGCGAAGTAAACAGTCGTGGCCGGCGCCGATCGAGCTCCGCGCCGGATGGGAATCGGTGATCGCCGGGCTCATCGATCAAAACAAATTCACGTGTACGGTTGCCGAAGTTCTGAACGCCGTAAACGCATTCGCCTTGGAGCTAATGGGAGTTGCAATGAAGGTCAATTACGAGTATCGCTTCCTGGTATTGAACGGGCTGGCGCGTGTGCCTACAGTCATTGAGAATGCCGTGGAAAACGATACGGCGCTAGATGCGTTCACTCGTATGACTCAAACGGAAGGCTGGCGACTTGCGCACTTGATCCGATATCCATCGCTGGCAGTATCGAGATCGATGCTCGCTGTCCTCGAACGTCCGATCGAACCGGCTGAGTAGGATTCGCGAAGCCGCCTTTCGAGCAAGCCGGATTGCCGAGGTTCAGCGGCGCTATCTCTTGCCGAAAGCCTTCGCAGGCGCCGAGTCAGGAGCCCAGTGGTTCTTTTGGACCCGGAAGGCGCCCACGCGGCCAAAGAACGGCCTCATGGTATCGCTGGCGGCCAGTCGTCGGCCAAATCGGGAAATC